>JAGVOV010000020.1 GCA_020052545.1 archaeon
CATCCTGATTCCGGTTGTGTCGTTTGCATAGCCAAGCCTGACACCATATTCTCTTAAGGCCTCTAAGCTGTAAACATCTGCGCCTCTGTACTTTACTGGCGTTGCCGCATTCTTTTCAAGCCCATTCATGTCAGCTGGCTTGAAATCTGGCTCTTTTTTTCTGGCCTCTGCAAGATAGCCTTCAACCACTGCTCTGCCGAATTCCAGCTCTATGAAAGGCCAGAAGGGCTTAATTCTCTTCTGATGTATAGTATACTTACCCTGTACGGTATTTTTTTCATACGTGTTAAGGACAAGCTCTTTTTGAGGCAGACCTCCAAATACAGAGACTAGTTTCTCCATTGTGTCCGCAACGCTCTCAAATATCTCATTGTAAACTGCATGGGCTTCTGTCACCAGGATGAAATCATTTTTTTTCAGCACTTCCTGAAGTTTCTTGAAAGCCGAATCAACTCTTCCTACCAATGCTTTTGCATTCGCTGCAATATGGTCAGCCTTTGCGTTTGCATCCTCTTCTATGCCCATCTTCCTGGAGAAAACGGATTTCTTTATAAAATTTACTACATATAAGTGATTAAACTATCCTCAGTTTTGTATCAGCGAGATTATAGAGGTCGATGCTGACAAGATTCAATTTGTTCTTGTGATGGTTGCTTCCGGGATTGACTGAGATTGTCTCATCGTGCATCTCCATGAAATCGCCTGAGACTTCTGGACTTTCATGGATGTGGCCGTGCAAGGTAAGATAGGGATTTTCCTTTTCTATGAATTCTTTCACAGCCTCGCTGCCCACATGCTGGCCGCCATATGTCGTGTCCAGCTTTGTCCCGTGGGGCGGTGCGTGTATCACATAGATCGTGTCTTCCGGTTCAGAAATCTTCCTCAAAAACTGCAAATCATGCTCTATCGTCGTCTGCGGCCCTTCAGGCACAGTCCTCAATCCTTCGCTATGCTCTGGTTCAAAATCGCCTTTCTCCCAGTCCTTGAGGCGGAAAGGCGTGGGATTGACGAAGGGATAGCCGACAATGAAGAAATCGCCAATGCTGTACTTGTTGTGATTGAGGAACTTGATTATGCCTTCTCTCTCTCCTTTCTCAAAGACTGGCACGATGGCCCTGAAATCATCGTTCCCTGTCAGCATGAAGACTTCAAGGTGGAGATGCTGCTTCAGTTCCTTTATCCTTGGGAAGAGCCATTTTTCCAGGAAATCTTTCTGCTCCTGTATCGCTGCATTTGTGTCTTTCCTCTGGCTTTTGGGGCAGATGTCCCCTCCTAGGATTATTGCCTTGAAGCTGTCTTTCTTGGCCTCCTCAAAGAGCTTCTCATAGACAAGCGTGTTGCCGTGGATGTCGGTCGCATAAAGGACTTTTAGCTGAGCCATAGGCAAAATCCTGTTATAGGTGATATAATTAGTTTGCGGATTTGGAAACTTTATATTATGGACTGGTCAAAATCAAATCTTTCAAGTGTCAGAAACCGGGTTTCTGAGCATGCTCGGAAACCTTGTTTCCGACAATTTGATAGAAGAAGCTGGTGCTATTGGCCTAAGCCAATAGCACTATCTGGTTTTTGCCACGAAGTGGGAAAAAGCTGATGGACTGGTCGGGATTTGAACCCGAAGCCTCACCGCAGCCAGCGGCGCGTTATACCAGGTTTAACTACCAGCCCAAACAAATGTAGATTATGTGAGAATCCAAGCCTTATAAAAAACTATTGGTATTTCGAAATGAGCTTCATCTTGAGCCTGTTGAATTCCATTATCGCATCCACCATATGGAAATGCCTCTGCAGATAGGCATCGCCATATTCCATTATCGCTTTCCTGTCTCCTTTCATCTGCGAAAGGCTTCGGCTGAAATTTGGCGCCTTCACAGACAAAGAATCTAAAGCTTTGCCGACTTTGCACTCCATGCTGCCATCAAGGGATAAAGCTGCACAATAAACATCTGCCGGAAATATGGTGAAATTGGAGTAAACCTGCTTCTCCGCATACCTCTTCAGCTCAATCGGATTTGTGCCAGGTTCTATACTTATGGGCTGGCCAAATGTGATGGCAAATTCTCCGTAATTCCTCTGCCAGTATTCCATGATCTGCCTCATCGTTATCCCATTTGCCCTTGTCCCTTTATGCCTTAATTCCTCCATATCTGGGGATGTCTCATAGCTTATGTTCACCGGCATAAGCAAGATATGCTGCTGTCCTGAAGCGTCTATCGGCGCATTGAAGGCTGCTGGGAGAAAATCGCCGCAGTAGTCTGGCCTCATCCTGCTTCCGCCGGCAAAGTTAAGCACGCTTTGCCTGCCAATGAGCATATTTTTGATGAAGAGGTTCCATGTAAAATTATAGTCTAAGCTATCTTTGGAAAGCTTTTCAGCATCAATGAATTCACGATGGAGGATTGTTGCATTTAGTTTCTTCATCAGGAATTCCCTGTAACGCTTTGTATGCATGACGCCATCTTCAATCTTCTGGAAGAGGTTGTTGCCGGCTATAGTGCTTGGGAAGCTTCCGTCATCAAGATTTGCCCCGAGCTGCACAAGCGCGTAGCCTATCGCAATCTCGTCTATATGGCTGTAATGGTTCGCAACAATGAAGCTGGTTTTCTTAGGATCATATTGATGCGTATCTATTCTTTCAAATGAGCTGAAACGGTGCTCGAAGTAAAAGTCGCACAATGAGGCTGCCATAGAAAGCATCGTTTTGCTTGGCCTCGGCTTTATCATTGCAATATACCCAATTGCATTGTTGATAAGTTCCTCAAGGCCTCTCTTTTTTTTGGTTTTCCACCCCCAAACCTTTAGGACATCATCTACCCTTTCATGCTTCCAGAGCTCAGCAAGGGTTTTTCCAGCAATCTCATCAATGTTCATTTTCAAAGGGTTACTTACCCCAAATAAAAACATTATGCAAAGTACCAATATAGGGTTTATAGGCTTTAAGGCATCAAAATACAAATGATGTGCTTTAAGGCATTAAAATACAAATGATGCGACTTACCACCTAGATTCATCCATACTTCTACCAATATACGGAAAGTAACATTTATATACTGGAAAGCTAAACTAGCTTCCTAGGGGGTGTAGAGATGGTTATACTATTTGACAGGTTTAATCTTCCAGAAGATGTATATGAGGTGATTTTTGCCACCAAGCAGCAAAAAATAGTAGGCAAACTTCTGATAAAGCACATCAAGGAGCAGGGCGGCGAGATAGGCAAGACTGAGATGTCGATGTTCGCGACTTTGCTTCATGAAGGCGAGATGATAACTTATATCGACGAAGCCCCATACAAAGGCAAGAAAGTCAAGATCAGCTACAACAAAAGACAATTTTATGACAGGATCCTGACTCCGATGAAGGCCATGGGCTTAATAGACTATGATCTTTACAAGAAAACTTACAAGATTTCTGACAAATTCAATCAGGCCATGATCAAAGTAGGCCTGATGTGGCTCCGCGAAGTGAGGCAGGGAATGCCAGTTGCTCCTCAGCCAGGCCAGAAGTAAGTTTATATTCTCTTCTTCATTTCCTTCTTTTTATGATGACTGAAAGGCTGGAGCAGATAATGTACCAAGCTGTAGATCTTGCTCTGGAAAAAGAGGATAATGAAAGCTATATGGGCTGGGTTATTGATGAGGCAAAGAAGGAGGGCGCATCTACTCTGGATATCATCGGCCTTGAAGATTTCTATTCCATATTCAGGCAGCCCGGCATAAATGACCTTGCAGGTTATCTTTCAACAACTGATGAGGACACTGCCATCCTGAGGTTCATACAGATACAAGAATTCCTTTACAAACAAGGCCTGCCGAAGTCAGATGAAGCATTGAAGATAGCCCAGATGTGGCATATAAGGCAGAAAACTCTGAAGTTTTATGAACGGTTTGCGGTTGAAGTCATGCAAGGTAATAAGACAAACAAAGGTAATGTTGCTGTTGAATTTGAGAATTTCAAGGCTTACGTCTCCGGCAACATGACTTACCGCGGCTATAGGCTCATCATGGATGCCGGCCTGATGGTGAAGCTGCTTGATGACCCTTTGAATGTGAGCGACAGGGAAATAAGGGAAACATTCAACTATGTCACCCATTAGAGCAAAACTATATAAACTAAAATCCTTCTTCATCTTTTATGGAACTTAAGGATATCATTCTCAAGCATGCCCTGGCGAACGCCATCAAATTCAACGGGAAAGCGAGCGCAGGCAGCGTGATATCTGCAACGATAGCGGAGAAGCCAGAAGAGAAAGCTAACATAAAGGATGTCGCCAGACTGACCAATGAAATTGTTAAGGATGTCAATTCTTGGGGTGTTGAGAAACAGACTCAGAAACTCCAAGCCATCGCTCCAGAGATGCTGGAGAAGAAAGAGGCCAAGAAAAGAGAGCTTCCGGAACTGAAGAATGCTGTTATGGGCAAGGTTGTCACAAGGATTCCGCCAGAGCCGAGCAAATATCTTCATGTCGGCCATGCATTGAGCTTCCTTATCAATTACCTTTACGCCAAGAAATACAATGGCAAATGCGTCCTGCGCTTTGAAGACACAAATCCAGAGAAAAGCGCGCAGGAATTTGTGGAAGCAGACCTGGAAGACCTTAAGTTCCTTGGTATAGAGCATGAAGAGCCTCGCTTTTTCTCTGATGACATGGAAAAATTCTATGGCTATGCAGAAAAGCTGATAGATGATGGCAAAGCCTATGTGTGCAGCTGCGAGCAGGAAAGCATGAAGGAATTGAGGCATAATGGAGAAGAATGCAGCCATAGGAGCCATGACCTCAAAACAAACATGCAGCTCTGGAATGACATGAAAAGCGGAAAAGCCAAAGAAGGCAGCTCAATCCTGCGCCTTAAGATAGACATGCAGGCGGAGAACCAAGTCCTGAGGGACCCGGTCATATTCAGGATAGTTGAAACGGAACATTACAGGCAGGGCACGAAGTACAAGGCCTGGCCGATGTATGACTTCGCCGGCGCTGTTGAGGAAGAGCTTTGCGGCGTAACTCATATTTTAAGAAGCTCTGAATTTGGGACAATGAGAGTTGAGCTTCAGGACTGGATCAAGGAGCAGCTTGGCTTTGAAAATCAAGAGGTAAGGCAGTATGGCCGCTTCGGCGTCCAAGGGACGACAACCCAAGGAAGGGAGCTGAGGGAGCTTGTCGAATCAGGCAAGGTCACAGGCTGGGACGATCCAAGGCTTGTCACGATCAAATCTTTGAGAAGAAGGGGATTTGTCAAGGAGACTTTCTATGAGCTCGCCATAGAAGTCGGATTGAGCCCGAGCGCCACAAACGTAGACTGGAGCCATATCGAAGCGATAAATAGGAGATTCATTGATGAAAGCGCAGACAGATATTTCTTCATAGCTGAGCCGATAGAAATAAGAATTGATGGGGCGGAAAGTCGCGAAGTTGAGCTGGATTTGTATCCTGAAAAAAGGAAGGGGGGAAGGGTTTTTAGGACTGGTGAGGAATTTTTCATTGAAAAGTCAGATTTTGACAGGCTTAAGGATGGAAGTATCTATAGGCTCATGGATTGCCTGAATTTCACAATAAAATCAGGTAAACCCCAATTCCACAGCCAAAAGTACATCGATTACAGAGATAAAGGTAGTATGATAATGCACTGGCTGCCCAAGGATGCGACAATAGACATTGAAGTCCTCATGAATGACGGCAGCATAAAAAGGGGTTTTGGAGAGGAATCTCTTAAGGGACTGAAAGAAGGCAGCATGATTCAGTTCACAAGGTTCGGTTTCTGCAGGCTTGACAGGAAAGATGGTATTCTAAAGTTTGTTTTCACACACAAATGAAAGGCATTGAAATAATAGGGCTTGAGGTTGTTAAAGAGAACGATAAAGGGATTGTTTTTGAGTTTCTGAACAGGCAATGCCCAAAAATGCTTTTATTGAAAAGAAAGGAAGGAACAATCTCAGGCGGCCATTATCACACTGGAAAAAACAAGTTAAAAGACCCAGAGACGATTCTTTTTATAGATGGAAAAGCTAAGTTTAGGTTCAAAGATGTGAAAACTGGGGAGATTCTTGAAAAAATCTTTGACGAGCCGGTTATGGTCAAGATTTCACCTTTCATCAGGCACGAGATAGTTGCTTTGACGGACATCACTTTTATTGACATGAATTCTATACAAGATGATAACGATACGATAAAAGGCTAAATTAGCCACTTTACAGCCCTTTTATCCACAATCATACTTGCTGCGGCTCGTAGCTTTTTATAAAAGCATACTCGACTTCGTCTCCTAGCTTTTGCAAAAGCTTTAAATATAACGCTTTCCAAAAGCCTAGTTTGAGGTGGTATTATGTCAGACAGCATAATTGTTAGGGCCAAGATTAAGGATG
>JAGVOV010000102.1 GCA_020052545.1 archaeon
GGGTGCATAAATAAACGTGAACAGGCATCCCCCTTAGTCTCTCTATCAAAAGGTTGTACTGCGCCTCATCAAATCTGTCAGCCAAGCCAAATATTTTCAGGCTGATATGGAACCTGTTGAAGATGAAGGCAACTTTTTGGTCTCTTATTTCCTCCTCGACATAATTGAGCAGCCCGTTCATCAGCGCAATCCTGACACCAAACATGTCCTTGAGCCAGAAATGTTTCCATGAGAACAAAAGTTCCTCCTCAGAGAAGCCCCTGACAAGAAAGCCTTCTTCCTCAAGCTGCTTAGTAAGCGTCCTCTGCAAAGTGTCCTTTCCGCTTCCCGCTATCCCTTCGATTATGAGTATTTTCCCTTGCATACCCCTTAAATTACCCGGTAGATTTAAAAATATTTGCAAAAAATATTAAAACACCCGCAAGATAGTGTATTCATGTTTGAAATTTTGCTTTGGATTGTCTTCATTTACTTTTTTCTCACTTTCTTCGTTTCCAGATTCATGGTGGCTTTCATGGGGTTCAGCAAAAGCCCTTTGCCAGAAGCAATACCTAAGGAGTTTGAGAAGAAGATAAATGACATAAGGAAAAAAAGCAAAGGAAAGGAAGATTTCCTCAAAAAGAGCCTTGATTTTGTCTCGGGAAGATGCATGATAGGCACTTTCAAATGTTACACTGAGATGAACAAGCTTTTCTGGAATGATATAGAGAGTATCTATGCTGAGCGCGGCTATCTGCCATGCACCTCCCAGAACCACATGCTGAGGATGATGCTCGTCAGGAGCGGCCTTTTCAGCGACAAAGATATAACGCAGCATTGCACCTTCGTAGATTTCAACGTGCACCAGTACTTGAAAGTGAAGGTTGGGAAGAATATTATCAAAGCAGATCCTTGGTTCTACAGGGAAATGGGCTACAACAAATACGGTTCTGGATTGAATCTGGGAAGAGGCATCATGCACGCGTGGCAGGCATTGACCGGAAAGAAAAGATAAAGTTATTAAACTTCTGGGACAAACGAACCGTAATGGAAGACTCGTTGAGGCTATGGGCGGCTGAGGCTGCAAGGAGAAAGCTTGCTTATGTAGATATGCTCGTGGCAAATTCGCCTTTTGCTGTGGCTAGGAAAAAAGGGATTAGCATCTCAGAGGTCATAGCAAACTCTCAGGGTGTAATTGAGCTGGCAGAATTCTCAAAAGGCTATAGATTCATGCTTGAGGCTGAGCTCAGCATAGCTAATGGGCACCTTGATGACGCATTTAGGCATCTTGAGGAAGCGTCCTTGAGGATTCCGGAAGAGCCGCAGCTTTATCTTACATATGGAAAAATCTTTTATTTCATGGCAGAGGTGAGCAAAGAGTCTGGAGCTCCTTATGCAGGCTATCTTCTTAATGCGCTTGATGACTTTCAGCTCGCCAAAGGCATAGGAGCCAAGGGAGTGGATAAGAAGATACTTGATATTGTAAGAGAGCTTAGGGAGCTTAAAGTGAGTGAGGAATTGATACAATGGCAACAATAACGCAAACTTATACGATGAGTTTGCGGGATAGTGAACTGCTGCCGGAATATGGAGGTTAAATTATGACGCAGTCCACTATAATCATCAATTTCAAGACATATGCAGAGAGCACCGGAGAGAATGCGGTCAAGCTGGCAAAGATATGCGATGATGTGGCAAAAGAGACTGGCGCTGACATAAGGGTCGCTGTCCAGGCCGTCGATGTCTTTAGGATAGCGAAAGAAGTCTCAATTCCAGTCTATGGCCAGCACTGCGATGATATAACTGCCGGCGCCCACACAGGCTTCATATTGCCCGAAGCATTGAAGGAAGCTGGAGCCAAAGGCTCTTTAGTCAATCATTCTGAGCACAAGATTCCGCATGACAAGGTCGAGGCTGTCGTGAAAAGATTGAAGGAATTAGGCCTTGCGACATGCATCTGCGCCGTAGACGATGATGAAGCGAGCAAAGTTGATGTCTTCAATCCAGATTTTGTCGCTGTCGAGCCGCCCGAGCTTATTGGTGGCAACATCTCTGTCAGCACTGCAAGGCCTGAGTTGATAAAGCACAGCGTCGATTCTGTCAAAAACAGCAAGCTTCTTGTCGGTGCTGGAGTCAAGAACGCGAATGATGTCAGGATAGGCCTGCAGCTTGGCGCGCATGGCGTCCTTCTGGCCTCTGGCATAACAAAAGCGAAAGACCCAAGAGCCGTGCTGCTTGACCTCGTGTCAGGAACTAAATAGTTCCTCCATCACTGCATCGGCAAGGATATCCATCGTATCTATCCTGTTCTTTCTGCCGCCGAGCATCACTCCAAGCTCTGTGCAGCCGAGTATTGTGACCTGGGCTCCGAGATTTTCATATCTCTCGCATATCTTTTCAACCGCCTCTTTCTCCACAATGCCCGTAGAGTTCATACTGTAAATGGCCGCTGCCAGCACATTGAGCTCTTCTTTGCTCGGCCTCATGGTCTCTATACCTTTGAATTCATAGAGGCCTTTCTCTATCGTGGATATTGTCCCCAGCACAAGGATTTTCCTGAATCCGTGATTGAGGCTGTATTTTCTCACTTCCTCTCTCAGGTCAAGGATCCTTGCGCTGATATGGCTCTGCAGCTGTCTATGGAATAGGTGGATAGTGTTGCACGCCATCACTATGAAGTTGACATCCATGGCATCAAGCTGCTTTAATCCCGTTATGTAATGCTGCAGGTCTTCATCGCTCACCTCTTCTTTTATCAGCTCCGGCGCGTTGATGCTGTTTATCATTATATTTGGGAAATCAACATTGCTCCTTACCCTTCCGCTACGCTGCAGATTCCTTATCAGCTTGCCATAGAACTCTGCTGTCGCTTCAGGCCCTATGCCTCCTAGTATTCCTATCTTAACCATATCCTGCCACCTCCTTGAACGGCCTTATCAGATTCTCCATCATCATCTGCCTTGCAGCTTTCCTGAGCCTTTTTCCATAAAGCATCGATGCGTCCTCGATATCATTCCCAAGGACAGCTGCAGCGGCTGAAGCCAGCCTGATAAAATATGAAGAAGCCTTATCCGGGCCCATCAATATCTTCATGGAAGCCATATGCACCGTGTCATCAAGATACAGCCTCTGCCCGCTTCCTCTGTTTTCCGAGACATAATGGATCACTTTCTCCGGAATCTTTGTGCCTACGGCAAAAGCGTCTATGAGATAGGAGAAATCTATGCCTATCCCGATCTTTTTCATGACAGAGTCATAGATCTTCTCTTTGGTGGGCCCGATCTTTATCTGTATGCCATTCTTTGCCATGAAAGCTGTGCAGGCAAGCTCATTCAACGGATAAGAGATGCCGCTCACTGCCCTGTATCTCAACGGCACCGTGCCAAGAAGCTCCTGCCCCAGATGGTTTTCCATGACAGCTGCTGCCGTCTCTTCAAATATGGCTTTGTATTCGACAGTGTGCATGAATTCTGAGCAGAGCATTATCTCGGGGCTGAAGCCGAAGACGTCTGACAATGCCGCTATCGCCTCTCTTGTCTTTCCGAGGCCTGCCCTGATCTCATCTTCGCACAGGTTGTTCATCCTGTAAAATTCATCTATAAGCAGCAGAGTGTAGCTGTCTGCCCCTAAACTTGCGAGCATTATTGTCGCCAGATCGACAGGCACGATGCTGGCAAAGCCCATGCCAAAGAAACATCTCTTCTTGCTTATCTCAGAATCTACAAGGCCACCAAAGGCCCTGGGCTGCAGAAATCGTCGCTTCTTCAAATCTTCTCATGTCTTCCATTTTCTCACCCTATTACCGCTGCTATTACCACTATTACGCCTGCCACCAATGCTATCATAAGTGGCAGGGCTATGGATGTAAAAAAAATGCTGTCTCTCATGCTATACCTCCATCCTCGCAAAATATGGCGCCCTCTCCCTTCTTTCCTCCAGTTCGGGCGCAGCTGCTGCCAATCTCTCTATGACTTCATGATTGTATTTCTGTACCATGGACCAGTCGAAAGCTATTGTTATCTGGTCCGTTATATAGATGCTTGACAATGCCTTCTGCATCTCAATGAGATTATCTTTCCTCACGAAACGCTGCACCGCAAGCATCGAGAGATATTCCTGCGCGCTGCCGCTGAAATGCTTCAGCAGCTTTCTCGCTATCTCTCTTCCTTCAGGCGTCAGTGGATTCATCATAGCTTCCGCTATATTGCCTTCTAACATAAACTCCTCCATGGCTCAAGCTAATCTTTTTGGCGTGACAGAATTTTTGTAGCAATGTCAGGTTGGCCCGAGACTTTGCCAAGAATCTGTCACAGTTTCAATACCAAAAGAAATAGCTAAAGCTAGCAACATTGCCGACGGAAATTGTCGAGTTGCTGTGTTTCATATTCAGAAGGTTGAAGCAGTAGTATAAATATTTTGTGAAATTTCTAGAGAATTTTCCTGATATCCTTCAATCTTCCTGATGTCCTCGCGCCTGTGTCTCTGCAGCAGAAGGCGCCGCATGCGTTGGCGAACATGCCAATATCTTTTAGCTTCATGCCTTTCAATATCGCATAAGAGAGGCCGCCCATGAAGGCGTCTCCTGCGCCTGTCGTGTCGACAATCTTGGTTTTCACACCTGGGCAAAACTCGACTTTGCCTCTGCTTGCCATGTAGCAGCCCTTGCCGCCCTGGGTTATTGCAACAAACTCGTGGTTTTTTGAAAGTTTCTTTATTGAGGATTCAAGATTCTCTCCGACCAATTCTTTTGCGGCAGACTGCGACATCTTCAGCACATCAGCGAGGCCTATCAGCCTTTTAAGCTCTTTCAATGTCCCTATGTTGCCTTCTCTTATCAGCCGGAACGGATCGTTGTCGATGTCAAGGAACACTTTGCTGCCCCCTCTCTTCGCAATCTCCGCGCCTTTGATCGCAGCTTTCAAAGGTATGACGTTCACCTCAGTGTGGAAATGCCTCGAATTCTCTATCGCGACCTTGAAGTATTTATCCACTATGGCGGGCGTCAAAAGCAAGGAAGCGTTGGGAAACACATAGACCTGGTGCTCTCCATGTTTATTGACGATTAT
Source organism: archaeon (assembly GCA_020052545.1). Classification (GTDB taxonomy): domain Archaea; phylum Nanobdellota; class Nanobdellia; order Woesearchaeales; family JAGVOV01; genus JAGVOV01. The sequence goes on from JAGVOV010000102.1 coordinate 5,046, forward strand.
CCAGCAGAATTGCGTGCTTGTCCTTTTCAAGGTTATCGGCCAGATGTTGTCTTTCTTGAATGATTCAAGAAGCATGATAGATTCGCTGTCATTGCCGAGCATGCCGCAGTACGCGACTTTAAGCCCCAATCTTGAAGCCTGGACAAGATTGTTCGCCGTGACGCCGCCTTCGCTCCTTCTCAGATTCGAGCAGATCACTTTGTTCAGGTCATCTGAGAAATTGTGCACTTTCACATTATAATCTATGCCGCAAGCGCCCAGGCCAACAACGTCAAACTTCGCCATAGGGCAAGAATTAACGGTTGCTTATTTATTGTTTGCTAATCTTGGATAGCATCCAGGGTAGTAATCAAGCTTCGGCTCCCTTAGGATTATTGTATACTCATACTTTTTCACCAGTCCGGGAAA
>JAGVOV010000190.1 GCA_020052545.1 archaeon
CAATTCCTGTATTCGGCCAAAGCTTTGGTGTCGCGCCGACAGATATTATTTTCCAGGAGAATGAGAGTGTGAAGCAGCTCAACATAATAAGCACAGAATCTGGATTAAGCTTCAGGATCAATTCTGATGTCCCTCTAGATTTTATGCCAGAGAAAGGGAAATTGAATGGGATGCAAAGGGTGATAGTCAAGAAACTTGAGACAGGCTTTGACGGCAGCATCATTGTAGAAGTATTCCAAGAATCAGGCAGCGCGCTTACGCTAAGCTCCAGCATAAAGGTGCATGCCTTAGGCCAAGAAAAGAAGCCTTATTACCTCATCCCGATAGTAGCTGCCATTGTCGTGGCGATATCATTCATCATCAAGCGTTATGTGTAGTAATATTTCCCTTTTTCTTTCTGGTCTCGGTCAAGCCTGCTCTCTTCCTTATTTATCCTCGGACGTCTGCTTTCCAAATCGCGCCTCAGAGTTATGTCCATTCCATCCAAGAAGAGGTTCATGCCTTCTTCCATTATGAATGGGCCTCTGACATTCCCTTCAATTGCCGGCTTTCCTGTGACGACAATTAAATGATCTGAGATATAATCGATGAAAAGCAAGTCATGGTCAACAACCAAAGCTGTGACATATCTATGCTCAATGACATCTTTTATGACTTTACCCACCATCAATCTTTGTTCCACATCAAGATTTGCTGATGGCTCATCAAGAAGATAGAGGTCTGCATCTTTGGCGAGGCACGCAGCTATCGCAACTCTTTGGAGCTGGCCCCCGGAAAGCTCTGTGAGCTTCTTCTCGAACAAAAGCTCCAGATCAAGCGGATGCACAATCAGGTTGTGATATTTTTTCTCAGCATCATCTAATACCTCTATGACTGTGATGTCTGAAGCCTCAAGATATTGCGGCTTATAGCTGACACGGATGTTCTCGCTTATCTCGCCTTTGTCAGTCTTTATGACTCCGGCAAGAATCTTTACAAAACTTGTCTTACCTATGCCATTCTCTCCCAAGATGCCGATGACATGGTTCTTGGAAAGCTTCCCTTCTTTTGCTGAAAGGCTGAAGTTGCCGAGCCTCTTATCAATGTCGGTCCAAGAGACAAGATGCTGGCTCCCTTTCTTTGTGAATGGCTGCTTCGCCTCGAATTTTATCTCATTCTGCCTGAACCTTATGTTCTCTTCTTTGAGATAGCCGGAAAGGTAAGTGTTGATCGCCTGTCTCGTGGATTTCGGGAAGCTCACGACACCATAAGCATTCTCTTCGCCGTACATTATATGCAGCTGGTCTGTCATGTAATCAAGCATTATTAAATCATGCTCCACAACAATTACAGCAGTCTCTGGAGTCGCAAGCTCTTTTATTATCTTAGCTATCTTGACACGCTGCTTTATGTCAAGGAAAGATGATGGCTCATCAAAGACATAGAAATTTGCTTTCTTCATCATCGTAGCTGCAATCGCTATCCTTTGCAGCTCGCCTCCTGAAACTTGGTCTATCTCATGATCAAGAACGTTTTCAAGGTCAAATTTCGCCACAACATCATCAAAGATGCTTTTTTCATCTGACTTCCTTAAAAGATCTATAACCTTCCCTTTAAACAAGCTAGGTATAGAATCGACATTCTGCGGCTTGTAGCTTATCTTCACTTCACCCTTCTTTATCCTCTCAAAGAAGAGCTGGGCCTGGCTGCCCCTGAAGAATTTTATGACATCATCTATCCCGGTCTCAGCGCTAAAATTGCCCATATTCGGCTTCAATATGCCGGCAAGGATCTTGATGGCAGTGCTCTTGCCTATGCCATTCACTCCAAGGATGCCGACGACCTTGCCGAATACAGGTATAGGGATGCTGTAGAGCGCAAAGCCGTTCTCGCCGTATCTGTGTATGGGTATCCCCCCTAATTCTTCAGGAAGATTGATGATATGTATCGCTCCAAAAGGGCATCTTTTCGGGCAGATCCCGCAGCCGGTGCACAGCTTCTCATTTATGAAGGCTTTCTTGTCCTCTCCTACAACTATGCAGTCCTTGCCTTCCCTGTTGACAGGGCATAGCCTGATGCAGAGATAATTCCCGCACTTCGTCGGATTGCACTTTTCCTTCTCTATTACCGCTATCCTGACCATAAGAGAAACGGAATCCATGTAGATTTATAATATTTATGGGATGGCATCGCCTATAGAAACAGCGGAAAAGCTTTATATCTCGCCTATGTAGCCAGCCATGAAGCTCTGCTCTTTGCTGGAGATCTCATCATCTTCCAGCAGCTCCTGTAGCATGTCATAGCTGTAGACGCCTTCCTCTTCCATGAAGCCGTCAACCTCTTCAAGCTCGGTCTCGTCGTTTTCCATGCGGCTATGGTAGTTTTGATATGTATATATAGTTTTTTTACATTTTACTAAACAAAATCATCATAATATTAGAAAAACTTAAATAAATGTTTAATAATCCAATATAATCTTATGATAAACTAAACAAAAAACAACATGGAAGAGCTCGACAGAACAGACAAGGCGGTGCTGAACGCAATACTCGAAGATTCGAGGCTGAGCTACAGGAAAATAGCAAAGACGGCAAAAGTTAGCGTGGCAACCGTGATGCATAGGATAAAGGCGCTTGAGGAAAAAGGCATAATCAAGAAATATACCGCTGCGCTTGATTATGAGAAGCTTGGCTATGAATTCAATATCATGATCCAGGTGCGCGTCTCAAAAGGGAAACTTTTCATGGTGGAGAGCAAGATCGCCTCTAACCCAAATGTGCATGCAGTATATGACGTGACAGGCAGCTTTGATGCCATTGTAGTGGCGAAATTCAGGAACAGGAAAGCGATGGACAGCTTCATAAAGCTCATACAGACATATGATTTCGTGGAAAGGACAGAAACTATGCTGATATTGAATGAGCTGAAGGAAGCCCCAATCAATATCTCCTGAAAGCCACCATAACCTTTAAATAGGGAGCTGAAATCTTATTTCTTAACAATATAGCAAGGTGATTTGATGGGAATAGTTGGATTTAACTTTACAAAAGTAAGCGTAGAAAAGATGTCAACTCCCCAAGGTGGGATAAACATAAGGAACAACGTCAAGATGAACGACATAGGCAAGGCGGACCTTAACCTCGGAAAGGCAAAGCAGTCAGGCTTGCGATTCACGTTCAATTACACTAGCGACTATGAGCCCAGCTTCGGGAAGCTCAGCATAGATGGAGAAGTGCTGGTTTTGGAAGAAGAGAAGAAGGCGAATGAAGTGCTGAAGGCATGGAAGGCCAAGGAAGAAGTCGATACAGAGATAATGAACAATGTCATGAACGGCATCCTTGAGAAGTGCACAGTATTGGCCTTGATTGTCACAAGGGAAGTCGGCCTGCCGCCCTCGATACCTCTGCCAAAAGTAGGCCAAGTGGGCCAGCAGAAGTAGCTTTCTTTTTTTCCATAAGCCTTTTATATTAGTTTTGGGTGTTTTTTCTGTGTAGGTGGAAATATGCCAAGCAAAGAAGTTCGCTTAAAGGTCGCGGAAGCGATACAGGATGACGTCAACAAGGGAATCATACGCATGGACAGTAGCTTCATGCATGAAGTTGACATAAGGGCTGGCGACATCGTGGAGCTTGAAGGAGACAGGAAGACTGTCGCCATAGTGGACAGGGCGTATCCTGGCGACATCGGCCTTAACATAGTAAGGATGGACGGCATAATAAGAAGGAATGCCAAGACGGGGATCGGGGAACTGGTCAAGATAAGGAAGGCCGAGGTCAAGGAGGCCAAGAAAGTGATCATAGCGCCTGCAAGGAAAGGCATCATGATAAGGGCCTCTTCAAACATATTCAAGCAAGGCCTTCTGGGGAGGGCGCTTGTCAAGGGCGACATCGTCGCTTTGGGCGGGACAAGAAGAAGGAAGACAACCATGAGCCACAGCCCGTTCTTCGATGACATATTCAACATGCTTGATGAGTCTGCGATGGGCTTTGGTTTCGGAGACTTGAAATTCGTCGTTGTCGAGACAAACCCGAAGCAGCCTGTCATTGTTTCGGAGGCTACCGAGGTTGTGTTCAATTCTGAGGCTGTAGAGAGTAGTGAGGAATCATTACCGGATACAAGTTATGAGGATATTGGCGGTCTAGATGAGGCTATAGACCGTGTAAGAGAGATGGTTGAGTTACCTTTGAAGCATCCAGAAGTATTCCAAACTCTCGGGATTGAGCCGCCTAAAGGTCTATTATTACATGGCCCACCTGGGACCGGGAAAACTCTGCTGGCTAAAGCAATTGCAAAAGAGACAAACTCAAACTTCATAGTCATAAACGGCCCTGAGATAATGAGCAAATACTATGGCCAGAGCGAGCAGAATCTGAGGAAGAAATTTGAGGAGGCCGAGAAGAATGCGCCTTCAATAATCTTCATAGATGAGATTGATGCAATAGCGAGCAAGAGAGAAGAGACGAAAGGAGAAGTGGAGAGGCGTGTTGTTGCGCAGCTTCTCGCAAACATGGATGGACTCAAAGCTAGGGGAAGAGTGGTAGTTATTGCCGCAACTAACATCCCCAATTCCCTCGATCCGGCCTTGAGAAGGCCAGGAAGATTTGACCGTGAAATAGAGATAGGTGTCCCAAGTAAGAAAGGCAGATTGGAAATCTTGAAGATTCATGCCAGGAACATGCCATTATATGGTTCATTATATCTGGACATATTAAATAAATATATACACGAAATACCTGAGCAAAGAACCAAAAGTTTGAATGAAGAGATAGAAAAAATAAAAGTTAAAGAATCTCAATTAAAAGACGAACAGAATTCTAAAAAAGAACAGATTTTAGACTTGAACGAAAAAACCAAATTCATACAAAAAGAAGTGGATAGATTAGAACAGCAAATGCGAAGTTCTGGCATTATCCAATCTTTAGTTAATACAATTACTCTAAAAAAGAAGAGAAAATCAGAATTAGAAGAAGAATTATTGCAAGCTAATGAACTTTTTGAAACTTCGAGCGAAGAATATCAAAAGATAAAAAATAAACTTAATTCATATAAAAAACAGAAGAGTGATTTAGCAGCTCTTAAGGAGAAGTTATCAAATAAAACGTCAGTGGAAATTATTGATATGATAACAAAGGAATGGGTTGATAGGGATCTTGACGATAAGGAACTATCGTTAGAAGATGAAAGAAAGAAGATTAATGAAAATCTCAAGAGTAAAAAGCTAGCAGAAGTTGAGGAGATATTAAGCATACTGTATGACGGCCAAATAGTTCTGGATATAAAGAAAGCTGCCCGTCTAGACATTGAAGCGAGAGAGAGAGACCTAAAACAATTGGCAGAAAGAACTTATGGTTTTGTAGGCGCCGATCTTGCGGCACTCGCAAGGGAATCTGCTATGATTAGATTAAGAACTGTGATGCCGGATCTCAAACTTAAAGAGGAGCAGCCCTTGAATGAAGAAATACTTGGGAAATTAAAAGTCACAAAACACGATTTTGAGGATGCTCTTAAACTTGTGAGACCCTCAGCAATGAGAGAAGTTTTAGTTGAAATACCAGAAGTTAAATGGGATGATATAGGAGGTTTAGACGACCTTAAGCAAGAATTAAAGGAATCTGTTGAATGGCCTTTGAAAAAACCAGGAATGTTTTTAGAA
>JAGVOV010000058.1 GCA_020052545.1 archaeon
AAGGGCTTCGTTATAATGAAGCTCGGGAAGACGATCAAATACATAGCAATCCCCCCCACAGAAGTTCTTGAGAGGGTGAAGAAGAACATGAAGGAGGAGGCAGAAGAGAGAGTCAAGAGGCTGCATGAGCTCAAGGACACAGAGATCCTTGGTGAGCTTAATGCGCTGCACACACAGGGAGTTGAGCTTGTCGAGCCGACAGACCTTTCTGGCAGCCTGCGCGGAAGACATAACCTCTATAACCATCTCGAGCTCACAATAAGGAACGCTGAGGAGACTATTGTCCTGATGACAACGAGCCAGGGCCTGATAAGGAAAGTTGAAGGCCTGAAGCCTACATTGGAGCAGGTGAAGAAGCGGGGAGTTAAGATAAGGATTGCAGCGCCATTGACAAAAGAGACAAGAGAAGCAGTGAAAGATGTCTCAGATGTCGCTGAAGTCAGGCACACTGACAGCAAGGCGCGCTTCTGCATCGTCGATGGGAAAGAACTGATCTTCATGGTGCTGAACGACTCTGAAGTCCATCCTACTTATGACATAGGCATCTGGGTCAACACGCCGTTCTTTGCCAATGCGCTTGAAGAGCTCTTCGACATCGCATGGAAGAGCATGAAGACTCCAAAAGAAATGAAGATCACTTGATTTTCATAATATTTTTATATTCTTTATCTTAATTTGTTCTTGTGGGCAAGGTATCCGAAGAGAAAGAGGAAAAGATAACTTCTGAGCAGCGGAAGAAGATCCTAAAGGCAATAGAGGAAGCCAAGGTCGGGGATGAGAATTTCTCCGGAAACAAGCTGTTCATGGCATCTTTCATGAAGACTGCAGGCATCGCCATCATTGTCTTCTTCGTGATAATACTGATATTCTTCCTGATAATGTGGCTCAAGTGAGCTATTGTTCCAAAAGACGGTAGAAGACGTCGAATATCTTGTTGTCTGTGGTTATAGAATAAAATTCTATCCCTAGTGTATTGCATACGCTGTGCAGCTTCTGGCCATGCTCATCAAGCTCATCTTGATACTGCTTTTTCATCCTCTTGCTGAAATATGTGTTCAATATCTCATTTGTCTCAGAATCCCTGAGCTTCACTTCCCCGTCGATGTCAAATTCCTTCTCAGTCCTGTCCAAAACTTGTATCACTTTTATCTCATGCTTCGTCCTTCCGATCGTCTGCAGGCCCTTCTGGATCTTGTCGAGGTCTATCAAAAAATCAGAGATTATGATGATGAGGCTTCTGCTGTTTATAGTCTTCTTGTAATGCAACATGGTCTCATCAAAGTTGCTCTTTCCCTTTGTCTTCATGTTGTTCAGCATATCCACCATCTCAGCCAAGCTTCTTTGGCCCCTCCTGGGATTGAATGCATTCAGCTCATCAGCAAAGGTGCTGAATTCAAACCTGTCATTTTTCTTCATGGCAAGGTAAGCGAAGCCTATGCCGAGCATGCATGAATAATGGAACTTGCTGACCTTGTCGCCGAAGCCCATGCTCTTGCTATAATCTATTATGACATGCACTGTGAGATTTTTCTCTTCCTCATAGCGCTTGATGAAAAGCTTGTCAGTCCTGGCATAGACATTCCAGTCTATCAGCCTTATGTCATCCCCTGGCCTGTATTCTCTGCTGTCATTGTAGCTGTTTCCGGTGCCATAGCTCGCGCTCTTCTGCTGGCCTATGAAGCTGCTCGTGACCTTTTTCCTGAAGATGAGCTGGAACCTATTCAGCTGACGTAGGAATGTCGCATCTATCATTTTACCTTTTCAATTAGCTCCTTTATTATGTCGTCAGTCGTCTTTCCTTGCCTCTCTGCCTCAAAATTCACGATTATCCTGTGCCTCAGGACAGGGTAGGCCATATCTATTATATCCTTCTCACCAACATGATTCCTGCCTTCAATGAGAGCGTTAGACTTTGCAGCCAAGATGAGGCCGATGCTTGCCCTTGGCGAAGCGCCATACTCAATCAGTTCTTTCTTCGTCCTTGTAAGAGTTATCAGCTTCACGACAAACTGCTTCAGGTCATTTGATATCGGCACTTGCCTCGCATACTCCTGCAGCTGCAGCAAGTTCGCTTTTGTTATCACTTTCTTGACTTCTTTTGCCTTCACCAACGCGGCATACTGGTCAACGATTTTCAGCTCATCTTCTGGGCTTGGATAATCAACCTTGATCTTTAGGAGGAACCTATCCTGCTGCGCCTCCGGCAACGGATATGTGCCTTCCTGGTCGATCGGATTCTGTGTCGCCAGGATGAAGAACGGCGAATCCATCTCATAGGTCTTGTTCGAGACAGTTGTCTGCTTCTCAGCCATCGCCTCAAGCAGCGCAGACTGGGTCTTTGGCGTCGCCCTGTTGACCTCATCCACAAGAACGATATTGCTGAATATCGGTCCTTGCTGGAATTTAAAATATCTTTTTCCGCCGACTTCCTCTATCATCTGCGTGCCTGTAACATCGCTCGGCATAAGATCCGGCGTACCCTGTATCCTGCTGAACTTCAGGTCCATCGCCTGTGCTAATGTCTTGCATATAAGCGTCTTTCCCAGGCCAGGGTAGCTCTCGAGCAGCGCATTCCCATCTGACAATATTGCAGCGACGATCTGTTTTATGACCTTATCCTGACCAATGACGACCTTGTTCATCTCTTCCATCAGCGCATCAAAAGTCTTTCCAAATTTCTCAAGTTCAACCATTTACCTCACCTTTTATTGATAGCATTAAAGTAATCCTTCACAAGCGCTTGCTGCTCTTTCGGTATGTTCTCCTGGAAAGATGCATCACTCCTTGCCTCGATCTCATAAACGGCATTCTCATCGAACTGCTTCTCCTCAACCTTCTTCACATTCCTTATGTCCAGCTGATCAGTCCTCAGGCTGAGGACAAGATCGATGTTCTTATCCCCGAGCTTCGCTATAGACGCTTTGCCATATAATTGGTATTCTGAATCGCCAGATGTCAGATTCTGGGTCGTTATCGGCTTCTCGGCAGTCTTGAAGAGGTCTGCCCTGACTATCGGCTTGTAATCAAAGTTTTTAGCGGCGTCGCTTATGTTAAAAATTTTAACATCATAGGTCGTCACAACAATCACCAGGAAGGCAAGTATGAATATGGCAACAATCTTGCCGAAGATGTCCTTTAGGTTCATGAAGCTCGAGACGCGGACATTCTTGAGCTTGTCTATGACCTCTGTCCTTAGGCGCTGGATCATGAAATTGTCCTGCCCCATGGTATCTTCAGCGGTCCTCAGCCTCTCGTTCAGGTTCGGATACTTGGCCTCCACTTCGGCCACTTTCAGTGTCCTGATCCTCTTTAGTATCTTCACGAGGAAATAGATTAAAGCAAGGATCCAAGCATATTCAGGGTAAAGGCCAAAAAGGTTTGCTATGAAGAAAACTGTCAGGAAGAATATAGCTGAAGCGAGCAAAGTGTTGAAGAGCACAATCTGCCTCAAAGTGTTCTTTATTTCCCTGATAGCCTTGCTTATCTCCGCCATTATCTTGCCTGCACGTCCCTGAATTTGTCCCTTATTAATTTTATATCATACTGCAATGACTGCAATTGGATATCACAGGCACCACCACTTATCAAGTAACCATCTATCTTGCTCAGGCTCGCGATGCTTTTCGATTCACCGGTGCCAGCGTCGCTCTTCATATTTATTATTTTTGTGTTTGCCTTAGTGAGATTTGCCCATGTTATGTTCAGCTGGGTCTGTGCGCTCATCAGCGTGGCCTGTGTATTTGCCAGGTCAAACTTTGTGCCCTGCAGCTCAGATTTTGTGCCCTTCAATTCTGTTTTTGTCTTGCCGAGCTCTGTGTCCACTTTCTTTTTCTCTCCGCTGATGTTGGTATATTTCTGGTTGAAATCAAGCACGCTCTGGTTAAGATCTTGTGATGTTATCGCATAGCTCTTGTTCACTTCAAGAAGCTTGTTTATTGCCTCCTGTAGTTGATTTCTGGCCAGCTGCAGCGTGCTGTCTTTTTCATGGTATTTATCATTCACGTCCTTCAGCGATTTTTGGAAATACACTGTTGTCCCAACAAATCCCAAAATCACTATCACAAGCGCAAACAACAAGATAAAATTGACATTTTTTTCTAGGTATGGCATTTTATTTTTTTAGGTAAACACCTATCCTCCTTGTGGTTATATCAAGCAGCAATAGTGCAAGAGCGGCAATTATCAGATAGAAGCTGTAATAGACTTTTTCATTGGTTAACATGATTGAATTGAGCTTTGTCTTCTCTATTATCCCTTTGTAATCATCAGGGGCGAACATCTTACCCCTCGTAGCCTTTGTCATCTTGTCGATTGCAGGATTCATCCCGATGCCCTGAAGCTCCTGGTCATAATTGACAGCATAGTCTCTTCCAAGGATCTGGTTGAATCCTTGTTTCTCGGCCTTGAAAACAGCCTTGTAAGTGCTGTCATCAATCTTCTGAAATGCAAGCTGGTCGGATTTCGGAACTGAATCTGACTTCACAATCATGACGACATCCTGCCCGAGGAAAGCATCCTTGAGCGTGACATAGCTCGCCTTGTTCTTGTTCGGGTTCCCTATGGCCCAATTTATTGTTCTTGCAACCATCTTGGAATTTGTCTGGTCGAAGAGGTTGCCTGCCCACACCTTGCCTGAATCTGTAGCTATTACTGCAGTCCTTCCCAAACCTATCCTTCCTATAACAAGCAAAGGATCCGCATAGATGGTGCTTATCAGCTCAATCGCTGTCGTCTTCGGAACTATTTGGTTGAATCCCGATATCATAGCATTAAGCTCAAGATTATTTGTTATGAAATGGTCACTATGCCTGATCATAAGGCCTTTCATCGCATCCTCCTTCTGCTCGCCCTTGCCAAATATCAAGCTTATGGATTCTGCCTCTGTCGGCCTGAAATACTGGCCGCCGCCTGTTTTTGCCACTTCCTCCATATTGCCCCAGACGGATCCTGGCTCGGCTATGTTGATTCCATAAGTCACAATCCCGTTTGCCCTTGCCTGCTTTATCAACGGCAAGGATTTATAAAAATCCTGGGCCTGGCCGTCAGAAGCTATTATTATGTTTTTGCTTCCGCCTGCCTTATTGAGCATGTCTATACTGAGCTTGAATGTGTCATGGAACAAAGTCCCACAAGTCTTGCCGCAGTTCTGTATCGATTCAATCTTCTTCTGTATCTCTACAGTATTTGCAGCAGGGACAAGCTCGGTCACGACATATGGCTTTTCATTGAAAGCGATGACTGCTACTTTATTGCTCGGCTTCATCTTCCTTATTATGTCAAGCGCATATGCTTTCGCTATGTCAGTCCCAGAATAATTTCCGATGAGGCCATAGAAATCAAGGCTGCCAGATGTGTCAATCAGCAGGACGACATTCACCTCATCGCTCTGCTTCTTTTCCGCACTTCCTGTCTTCACTGGCAACAAGCTTTCGAAATAACTCTGGAAATAGCTGCCATACTCAAAGCTGTGTTTTCCTCCAAAGACAACAAGGCCGTTCCCGTCATTAAGGTAATCATACAAAGCATCGACATCCTTGTTGCTGAATGTGCTTGCAGGGACATCATCCACAATGGCGACAAGATAATCAGAGAGCTTCTCAGGCAACGTGTCTACCCTGTTAATATTGTAAAGCTTGCTCAATGAGTTCTGCAACGTGCTGTCTTCGCTCGCGACAAGAAGCAACTTTGGTTTCTCATAAACCGTTATGGTTTTGTAGAAGATGTTGTTCTCGCCGAAGATATCATTCGCCTCGATCTGCGCAGCCATCTTGTGTGTCCCGACGCTGAGCTGCTTTGTTAACACAACATCATCGCTTGTAGTCTTGTCAAGAGCCGCTTGATCATCTACCTTGACTGTCAGATGGACACTGCCCATATTCACTTTGTTTATCCTTATGACGAAATTATTGTCTATCCCTTCGATAGTTTCGCTAGGCCCGTCGATGCTCACTGACGCTTCACTCGCTTTCGCCTTCAGGTTTATCGCGCTTATGCTTGTGTTGGAATTTGAAGCAAAAAGGATCGCATCATCCATGTCAGAGCCTTTATAATTGTTTGCGTCGCTCACCAAAAGCAAGCTTCTTGTGTTAAGGTTCCTCAATATGCCGTCAGCTATCTCGCTCTTGCTGCCCTGGCCTATCACATCCACCTTCACTGCAATCTCCTTGCTTAATTCCATCTTTAAATTATTTATGAAGCTCAGGTCATACGGCGCCATGCTGCTTGAATTGTCAAATAATATCGTTAATCTCGGATCGCCTTTCTCTATCTTTTCCCTCAGGGTGTAAGGCGCAGCTATCGCTAATAGCAGCAGGCCGACAATCAAAAGCCTTGATATGAGGAGCAGCAGTCTTTTCAGGAAAAGGAAACGTTGTTTTTCTCCAGGTATGGCGACAAATGACTTGAATATTATGAAAAGCAGGAGAAGGACAGCTATAGGGATAGCATAAAATGCCAGCTTATTGTCAAAGTCTAGCGATTTGACAAATGCCAGGGCTTCGCTTATCATAGGTCGCCTCTCACTTTTATGTAAAGCACTTCAAAAAGCGTGAACAGTGCGGCCAAGATTGCCAGATAAGTGTAGAGCGGCAGATCAGCGACGACAATGCTTTGGTTCAGTTTTTTGTTAACGCTAGCATAATCGAGCTTCTTATCTTTGTTTATGCCGCTCTCTTTCTCATTCA
>JAGVOV010000165.1 GCA_020052545.1 archaeon
CGCCTAATGCCCCGGTTATCGTGATGCACGCGAGGCCTATCAGGGCAACAAGAGCTATTATCCAGGAGTCCATGATGAAGCTCACAACCTTCAATTTGAGCTGCCAGATCTTCCTTAATTTATCAATGTTGAAGTGAAATATATCTTCTTTGTTCAGCCATGATATCAAGTATAAGAGCGCTATGAAACCAAAAATCCATGTCGAAGCTGTTGCGAACGTCGAATGCATGCTTATCAGAGGTATAGTGGCACTTCCTTCGTACTGGTCTTTTGCTTCATCCCCTGTCTGCAGGGCAAAGAGAGCTCCTAAGACGCCAATGATGACAAGCGCGCCTTTGATGTAGAACCAATATGGCTTGTTCAAAAGCCTTCTGAATCTCACTAGCTCCATAAGGGCGTAAATAGTCAGCAAAGCTATCGGGAAATGGACAAATATCGGATGCAGATCCATGTTTTTACCTCAGAATGTCAGTAAGGCCATGCTCCTGTTTATATCTTTTGTGTCAATGACAAAAAGAGTGTCGCTCCAGACAGAGAGCATCTCCACTATATTGATGCTGTTCTCTGCGAACAATGATGTCAGATAAGCCGTGACTCCAGGAAGCTGCTCGATCTCTTTCGGCGACTTGAGGTTGATCAATGTAAGGCCTTCCATCTTTTTTATCATCTGGCCTTTGAAAGCTTTGTCCATCTGGACAGAATATTTTTCCTGCGTTATTATGGTGCAGCTGTCGCTTCCCTCAAGGAAGTAGAAAGTCCCAAATTCTTTCCTAGCCGCCTTCTGCATCTGCTCAACATCCTCAAGATCTATGGATTTCTGCACAATCATGACAGCAATCTTGTTCTTCACCTCTATCTCAGATTTGTGCAAAAGTTCCTTTATCTTCTGCTCATTCACGCTCTCCTGCTTCAGTTTTTCCCTGAAGCGCCTTGCCGCTATCAGGATTGCTTCCATAGAAGTCTTCCTCTCGATGCCAAGGTCCTTGGCGATCAATCTCGCGAGCGAGCTGTAATTTATCAAATCTCTTTTCAGGCAGCTCTTTATGTTTGGATGCTCCTTTATGTACTCGATGGTGAGCCCTGTCGTTGTCTTTTCCATGGAAAGCAGGAAAATTACTTCATTTATAAACTTTACTATGATGTTCTAAATAGAACAAAAAAGTTCATTTGTGTCAGGAATCGGTCAGCAATTATATCTCTCTGTCCAGCTTTCTTTGCTTTATGGATAACGAAGATGCTTTCGGAGGAGGAGTGATTGTCAGCGGTCTGCTGGCCTGTACCCTGGCCGCAATAGTTTTTATAGGCGTTGTAGTTCTTGGAAGAATATTTGGATAATTCTAGGTGCTCAAGATGAAATTTGAGTTTGCATTTGATAAGAAGAACGGCACAAAGATCATAATTGAAGCCGGCCACATCTACACAAATACTGCCCCCGGGCAGGAACAGGAGACTGGGGTAAAGATAGGCAGCCTATTTGCAAATTTATTCACGCTATTTGGTTATGATGTTGAGAAATGGCTGTTCATAGATGATTATAATCCGAAATTTCAAGATGGGCTGGCGTCACTGGATGAGAAAGCATATCTTACTTTCATTTCAACACATGGATTTGCTCCGGATAAGACAGTTTACGAGGCAAGCCTGGCTCCTGAAGCAAAGGGGATGCTCGAATTCCTAGTCAAGCATAATTATGCTGGGCTGCAGCATCACACCGGAAAAGTTGTTTTGCATAAAGGAAACATAATCCTTCATGATCCAAAACAAGATAAATACATGTGTGCACTGCTCGACGCTTGCCTATACTTGGATAAGGCGAAAGCAGGAAATTTCTCCGTGACGGTGCTCGATAAGCAGTTTGAGCAGCAGCAAAATGCGACAATGGCCATATTAAAAAAACTTGATTTCAACGTAGAAACAGTCTTTCCTATCTATTACACAACGCCGCAAATTGAGCAGCATGAGTCTGTGGTTGCAGCCAACATCTATGCGGGTCCAGTTCCTGCGAGCCACGTAAATGGGGCAATAAACATTGTAAAATCCCTTGCCTTACTAGCCAATCACACTCCAGTTGAATCCTCCATCGATTTAAAGGTTATGCAGCATGTCATTGAAGCTTAGATGCATCAAATGCGGGAAGATATACGGCTTTGACATAAACCTCGGTACGTGCAAATACCATAACCAGAGATATGGTTACCTGGAAGTCATTGGTCAGGAAAAAAATAGCATTTTTGTCGACCTTGGCCAAATAGAGACGCCATTGATAAGGTCTAAAGCAGGGTACTGGATAAAAGATGAGGGGAAAAATCCTACGGGAAGTTTCAAGGACAGGGAGAACTACGCTTTTTTCAACTATCTGCTCAGGCACAAGATAAAAGGGAAAGTGTTTGTAATATCTTCAGGGAATGCTGCGGTCTCGACGGCAGCATATGCAAACAAAGCAGGCTATGAATGCATCTGCCTGTTGCCAAAAAAGACATCGAAGAGTAAAAAATCGATGATAAAGCTTTACAAGGGGAAAATAATAGAGGCTAAAGGAAGCTATGAGCACATCTACAACACCACCAAAATAGAAGGGGCGATAAATGCAACTCCCGGCATATGCCCTATAAAGGAAGAAGGGGCAAAGTCGATAGCTTTTGAGCTCATTAAGCAGGGAATGAAGCCTGATGCCGTCATAGTGCCATGCGGGAATGGAACTAACCTATGGGCCATATTCAAAGGATTCAAGGAGCTGATGGCAGAG
>JAGVOV010000051.1 GCA_020052545.1 archaeon
AATATTTGGCCATATAAGCATCGATAAAGTCTTTGAAATCTTTCAGCCCCGGAAGCCATAATATTATGAAAAGGTCAAAGCTGCCCTGGGCGTCAAGCAGCCAAAAGATTCTTTTATCCTGCATCAAGTCCTCTATCATGGCTTTGTATTCAAAAGGGCCTATGTTCTGCAAGGTGATAAAAAACCTGCAGTATACATAGCCGAGCTTGTGGACATCTATGACCGGATAGAAGCTCTTTATGATGCCGTTCTTCACCAAGCGGTTTACCCTGTATTCAACAACCTGCTTGCTCAGGCCGACCTTCTTCGCAATCTCTGAATAAGGCTGCCGGGCATCAAAGTCAAGCTCATGCAATATCTTCTTGTCCTTAAGAGAAGGGCTGTATTCTTGCATTTTAGTACTTATAACTAAATAACTATTAATATTTTTCGTTTTGACAAAAAATTAGAAGGAAGATTTTATTATTATGATATTATTACTAAGTAGTTACAAAGGTGAAACAATGGTTTGGGAAAGAAGGGACGGAAAAGAGAATAAGGTCGATCCGATAGTCTGGATCAACTGGAAGCATGATTTTGGGAAGGAGCTTGCAGACAGGATAGAGGACATGGACCTTGATCTGAGCAGCAAGAGCCTGGCAGAGCTCTGGTCGGATTATTCAAATTATGATGTCAGGAGGTTAAATGAAGTGCCATTCATAATAAGTCAGTCAGCTGAGTTTTTTGTGCCTCATCAAACCAGTTACGGGAAAATCAACACTCCTTTTGTGCTGAATGCCACAACAGGCACAGGCGAGGTTGACAGAGGCTTGAAGGCTGCTGGAATAGAGCTTCTTGTCACAAATGAGATGGATCCTTATTTTGCTGAAGCGGCAAGAAAGGAATTGAAGAAAGACGGCATAAAGCTCGTGCCGCTAAGAAAATTAAGGCCTGGAAAGAATATTGGTTTTACCGATTTCTGGTGGCAGGGTTTCATCAATGGGTTTGGCGACAGCAACTTTGATGTTGTCACCTGTCTTGGAAACTCTCTCACCTATGTCTTTGGAGAGGAACAGCAGCTGGAATGCCTCAAGGGCTTTTATGAGGTTCTAAGGTCTGGTGGAAAGCTTATCATAGATGAAAGGAATTATCCAATGCTGCTAAAAGGAAGCTACAATTTCACTATGCCGGTCTACAAAGGCTACAGCAAGGTGGTGCCCTCTTTCCCATTCGTCTCTGACAAGGTTGTTGTCATCCAGATAGAGAAGAAGCAGGATTATAAGAAAGCGCATATCCTCATGTATCCTTTCAAGGAGGGGGAGATGCGCGGTCTCCTGGAAAATGCTGGCTTCCGGGACATCAAAGTATTTGGCGATTACAAAGCAACTTATGATCCTAAACAGGCCGAATTCATAACTTATACGGCCAGGAAATGAATCCTGGATTTTCTTTATAAACCTCAATCGAAACATTTATATAATAGTATAGTTATTAGTATACTAAAATACTATAAGTAGGCATAATTTATACAATAATTTATGCTATTGAGGTGAAAAGATGTCAGACAGTGAGGCATTGAGGCATGTGGTGGACACGGCAGCGCACGACGTGGAGAGCACATTTAAGGCGAAGAAGAGCGCAGACTTGAACAGTTTTAAGAAGATAGTTCCTGCTCTATTGGACAAAGGGATTGACAACATCAATCTCAACATGTTCGACGAGAAGACAAAGAACGAATTGCTGAATGCCTTGGGCGAAGAGTACACAAGGAAGGGCAACATCACATCCGCGATAAAGGCTTTCATATTGGGCGGCAACAAGAAAAAACTTGCCGAGATTGGAGACGATTATGAGAAGCTTGGGCTTTTCTCAGATGCAATCGACACATATGGATTGGCAGAGGCAAAGGACAGGCTTGCAAAGATAGGAGACAAATGCCTTCTTAATGGCCACATGTTTGACGCGATAAAGGCGTATAAATCATTAGGCGACATCGCAAAGCTGAGCAGTGTAGGAGATGACTGCATCGCCAAGGGAAAATGGGATTATGCAATCGAAGTTTTCGCAGCGATCAACAGCAAGTCGAAGCTGAATTTGGTAGGAGACAGCGCAGTCAAGGAAGGCCAGATCGGCTATGCCGCGCGCGCCTACGAACTTTCAGGCGACAAGGAGAAATTGAATGAGCTTGGCGACACCTGCATGAAGCAAGGTCTCTTCTCAGCTGCATTGAGAGCCTATCAGCTTTCAGGCAACGACATGATGACGACCTTCATCAGGGAGAACTTCGGCACGAAGCTCTAAATTTTTTCTTATTTCCTTATTTCTTTTATTAAGGTATAACTTAGCGTCTCAGCGCGCTGCATTATTGTGATTGTCTTCTCCACAGGTTTTCCTTCTTCTTGGACTGTCCTTTTTATTTCAGGCATCACGTAATGCTCATCTATGAAAGGCGCAAGCTCATTGTAGAATGTGATCGTGAACCTTTCTATGTTTGCCTTGAAGTTGCCATAAAGCCTGTCTTTCTCACCGCTGCCAAGCTTACCATTAGCAAGCCCCTTGGCTCCGGCAACAATCTCTTCAACCCCCCTCCTAGCGGCCAAAATAAGCGTCTTTGGCACTTCAGGACCGACAAAAATGAATGCGTCCTTGACGAATACTTTGTCCTGGATTGCCGCAAGGCCTGAGATCACATAAGGCATATCATGGGTCCTCACATAGCTGAGCATTGTAGCCATAGGATGGAATAGCGCTGTCGGCTGTTTTGCATCTACGCCTGCTTTTACAAGGCGCTTGAAAAACCACAATGCGCTTTCCACTTCGCCAAGCTTCTTCGGCTCCATCTTTGGCATTGTTATCTGCTCATAGAACCTATTCGCAAAGCTCTCTGTTTCCACTGAGGTGTTTCCGGCCATAGAAATATATGTTGAAGCCATCCCGACAAGATCCAGCCTCACATCATGTTTTGTGAAGAGGTTTTGTATCACAGAAGCAGCTTCGTTCACCTGCTTGTTGATTATTGGCGCTGCATCCGGTATGTTTGCATAGCCCTTCCTTATATTGTTGAAAAGCTCCAGTACTCTTTTCTTGACTTTTACATCTGTTGATGGCTTGTACGATCTATCTCTTGTCAATAGCTCATCAATGTTGCTTACTGTCTTGGATTCCATCTTCTCACTCTATGAACCTTGGCCTATAGCCTGCACCCTTCACATCATCTTTCAATCTTAATGTGAAGTCTGAGACCGCCTTGTTAAAGATATCCTGGCTAGATTGAAGGCCCACCTTTGCACTGTTTTGCACAAAATCTAAAGTCTTTTCATAGACCATCCTGACCTGGAGCTTCATGCTTTCAAGCACAAGCAGCCTGCTATTCTCAGTCATATGGCTTGGTCTGTAATTGTCCTTTGCGTATTTGGCTATGGAATCAAGCGCTTCCCCTATGCCACCTATGAATTGCTTTACAGCTATAGGCTCTTGGCCCATGAACTGGCCTTTCTTCAAGGCGTCATTCTGCAGATATCCCAGCAATGTTGCGTATGAGACGACATCCCTGTCATGCAATGTCTTCAGGACCTGCATGCTCGGCTTGAACCATGATAGAGGCTTGCCATATTCAGCGCCTGCCTTGATGTGCCTCTTGGCTGTCCAAAGGACTCTCTCAACGACTGCGCCAATGTACTCTTGATCCTCGATATCATGGGTATCATAAAGGATTCCATTAAATTTAAGATCATGCGTTATTATCTCCTGCTCGATGCCATGGTATTCCAGAACGTTGGCTATCGTCTTTTTTACTGTGCTTAA
>JAGVOV010000018.1 GCA_020052545.1 archaeon
ATAAAATGGACCAGGCCCTGATAATAAAAGAAGCAGATGAAGCGGCGAGGAAAGAAATAGAAAAACACGGCACCCCTTACCTAATAAATTATGAAGTTTCTAGAAAGAAGGCAGCAGAACTTGCGGCCAAGCTCAGCGCAAATCCTTTTGTCGTGGAGCTAGGCGCCATCTTCATGGACTTCAAGCTTGGTGAATCAATCAAAGAAGGGAAGCAACCGGAGCACGAAAAGATAAGTTCTGATGCCGCAGCAAAGTTTTTAGAAAAATACGCAGTACCTCAAAACATCATATTCAAAATAAAGAATTGTATAGAAGCGCATCATAAAAAAATCCCATTCAGCTGCATTGAAGCGGAGATATGCGCAAATGCAGATTGCTATCGCTTCCTTTCGCTGCAGGGCATGATTGGCACATTCATGCTGATGGGCGCGAGGAAATCCAGCTATGAAGATACAATAAAATTATGCGAGTCCAAATTCAACGAAAAATTAAACATCCTCTCCTTCGGCGTCTGCAAAGAAGAGCTTGAAGAGGATATTGGGACGATAAGGAAGTTTCTGGATTTAGCCAAAAAGAAGTAATTTTTCCCACGAAAACTATATAAACCGAGCTCCTTTCTGAAGCTACATGGAATACAGGGATAAAGTGATAGAAATAGTGCAGAGGAAAGGCCCTTTGCTGCCGGTAGATGTCTATAAAGAGATTGGCCTCAATGTCCTTATGACCTCTGCTGTCCTCTCAGAGCTTGTCTCTGGCGAGAAACTGAAGCTGACAAGCCTCAAGATTGGCGGAAGTCCGCTTTACTATCTTCCTGGCCAGGAGGCGAAGCTTGAGCAGTTCTCATCAAGGCTGAAAGGCCCTGAAAAAGAGGCGTTCGAGCTCCTGAAGAAAAACAAGGTCGTTTCAGACAAGGATTTGCAGCCGGCAGTGAGGGTGGCGATAAAAGACATCAAAGATTATGCAAAGCAGGTGAAATATAATGATGATTATTTCTGGAAATGGTTCTTGTTGAGTGATGAGGAGACAGAAACTGAAATAAAGAAGAAGCTCGGCGAAATAGGAGAAGAAAAGAAAGAAGAGAAACCGAGAGTGCAGGAGAAAAAAGCAGAAGCCAAAATAGAAGAGAAGAAGCAAGAACAGAAGCCTGAGGAAGAAGAGCCGGAGATATTCAAGCAGTACAAGGCGAAGTCAGTCAAGAAAGAGGAAAAATCAGAAGAGAAGAAACCAGATCTGGTAGAAGAGAAAAAGATAGAAGAGAAGAAGATTGAAGTTCAGGAGGAGACAAAGCCCAAGGAAATAAAAAAGATTGATTTGGGAGACAAGTTCCTCGGCCAGGTCAAGGACTATTTTGAGAATAATAAGATTGACATTATCGACTGCACGATAGTCAAGAAAAATTCAGAGATGGACTTAGTGATAAAGATGCCGACCCCAATGGGAAAGATAGCATATTACTGCAAGGCGAAGAACAAGAAGAAATGCAATGATGGTGACCTTAGCTCTGCCTACGTCAAGGGCGAGATGAAAAAACTGCCAGTGATTTTCCTCACAACAGGAGAATTGACGAAGAAGACACAAGAACTTTTGTTGACCGATTTCAAGAACATAACATTAACAAAGATCTAAAATGGGGGTAGCCTTAAAAGAATTGATTGCGTCAAAGGAGATTGGCTACGAGCAGCTTCAAGGGAAAATCCTCGCCATAGACTCTTACAACACTTTGTATCAATTTTTGACAACCATAAGGGGCCAAGATGGGACACCATTGCAAGATTCCAAAGGCAATGTGACAAGCCACCTTGCGGGTCTTTTCTCGCGCACAACAAATTTCATGCAGCGTGGCATTAAGCCCGTTTTTGTATTTGATGGCCAGATGCCGGCATTGAAGCAGAAAGAAATTGAGAAAAGGTCAAGGGTCAAGGAAGACGCAGAAAAAAGATATAAAGAAGCGGCAGAAAAAGAGGACACGACGGAAATGAGGAAATTCGCCGCAAGGACCACAAGGTTAAATCATGACATGGTGATGGAATCAAAACAGCTCATAGATGCGCTCGGCCTCCCGATAATACAGGCGCCTGCAGAATGTGATGCCCAGATAACACATCTTGTCAATAAAGGTGATGCGTTCGGAGCAGTGAGCCAGGACTTTGACTGCTTGCTCCATGGCTGCAAATTGCTCATAAGGAACCTTTCTGTCGCAGGAAAGAGGAAGAAAGCGGGGAAGATGGCCTTTGAGACAGTAAGCCCAGAGAGCATAGACCTGCGGGAAAACCTCGACATGCTCGGCCTGACGCAAGATCAGCTCATCGCTCTTGGCATGCTTGTCGGCACCGATTACAACAACGGTGGCATCAAAGGCATAGGGCCGAAGAATGCGCTGAAGCTAGTCAAGCAGTACCCCAATCCAGAAACATTGTTCAAGGAAGTCAAGTGGGGGCAATATTTTGATTATGGCTGGGAAGAGGTATTCAAGCTTTTCAAGAATATGAAGATAACGGATGATTATGAGATTTCATGGCGACCGATAAAGAAAGAAAGGATTGTCGAGATATTGGTAGAAGAGCACAATTTTTCCAGAACAAGAATAGAAGATTCTCTGTCAAAGATTGAAGATGGCCAGGAGAAAGGCAAGCAGAAAGGCCTTGGAGAGTTCTTCTGATGCTGGCGGCAAAGGCAAGGCTGGAAAATGTAGAGAAGGCAAGGATTTTCTTGACTGAGAGGGGTTTGATTGATAATGACTTTAAGATGGCAAAAGACGGCGATTATTTCTATTTCCCCATAAAGAAAAAGATGAAGAGCGATCTTTTCGCAATTGTAAGCTATAATTTTGAAACAAGAAAGAGCAATGAAGACTTGAGATCTACGCTGTCGAAGAAGCTCACCAAGAAAGAATTTGCGCATCTCAAGACTTCTTTTGACACGATAGGCAGCATAGCCATACTCGAAATCGACAAAGAACTGAGAAAAAAAGAAAAAATTATTGCGGATTCCGTCCTTGCTGCAAACAAGAACTTAAGGACAATTCTGAGGAAATCCGGTCGGCATTCAGGTGAATTCAGGACACAGAAACTTAAGTACATCACTGGAGAGAGAACAAAAGAGGCGGTGCATAAGGAAAATGGAGTAGTGATGAAGCTTGATGTAGAAAAGGTATACTTTTCTCCAAGGCTGAGCACTGAAAGGCAGAGAGTGGCAAACCAAACAAAGCCTGGCGAAAACATTCTTTGCATGTTCTCAGGCTGTGGCCCATATCCTTTAGTGCTTATAAAGCTTCAGCCGAGAATAAAATCAATTGTTTCTGTAGAGAAGAACCCAGTCGCAGTAAAGTATCAGAAAGAAAACATTGCCATGAACAAGCTTCAAAAGATAGATGTGTTTTGTGGCGACGTGAGAAAAATTGTACCCAAATTAAAGAATAGGTTTGACAGGATACTTATGCCTCTGCCGAAGAACGCTGCAGATTTTCTTGATGTTGCCTTGGCAGCGGCGAAGAAAGGAGCGACAGTACACTTCTATGACTTCCTTCATGAGAGCAGCTTCAACGATGCTGTCGAAAAGATAAAGGCGGCTTGCGAAAAGAGCAAATTAAGCTTTAAGGTCCTTTCAATCAACAAATGCGGCCAGCACGCGCCAAGAGTGTTCAGGATCTGTGTAGACTTCAAGCTTATTTAGATGTCAGTATTATTATCAGAATGATTATGATAATGATGATAATCAGAAGATAATTTGTCGTCCTCCCTTGCCTCTGCGGCAACGCGCGCTTCCTTGTTTCAACGTGTCTTCTATCGTAAGGAATCATAATGAAAAAGGTTGCTGAACTTTCTTATAAATCTTTCTGATATATTTCTGAAAAACTTTCGTAAAGATTTGTTAAATTAAAACCATTAACTCAAAAATCCTAATCTCGCTTCGCTCGTGAGTTTATCTCACTACGTTCGTAAGTTTCCTCTTGAAACTTTTTACGAAAACTAAGTACGTTTAGCGACCGAATAAGCGTACTAGGGTTTGACGGATTTATTTTTAAATCGTTTAAGATGACTTTTTCAAAGAATTAAGCGCGCGCTCGGCAGTTACTCCATATCTCATTGCGTTAGCTCGATTGGTGTTCACTTCACTCATCGCGCGCGTTATAGAATAAGCCGCCTTTCTTTAATAATCTATTGCTCTAACCGAACATCTGCATGAATTCCATGTCTTCTGCCCTTCCTTCGCTCTTCACCTTGTCGATGGCCTGCATGAAATCCTTCTCAACAATCTTTGTTCTCTTCGCCCTAATGGCAAAATAACCTGCTTCAGTGCACACAGCCCTTATCTCTGCGCCTGAGAAATCCTCCATCTTGCCGACAAGCTTCTCTATGTCAACTGACTTATCAACACTCATGAATCTCCTATGGATATTGAATATCTGCCTCACGCCGTCTTTGTCAGGCTTCGGCACATAAACTAGCCTATCAAGCCTCCCAGGCCTCAAAACTGCAGGGTCGAGGATGTCTATCCTGTTTGTGCAGCCTACTACTTTGACATCACCAAGGTGCTTGAATCCTTCAATCTCGGCAAGGAGCTGCATAAAAGTCCTTTGCACCTCTCTCTCGCCAGATGTCCCCATATCTATCCTTTTGGCTGCGATAGCATCTATCTCATCTATGAATATTATGCTCGGCGCCTTGTTCTTGGCAAGCTGGAAAATCTCCTTGATCAGCTTTGCCCCTTCCCCGATGAATTTCTGCACCAGCTCAGATCCCACAATCTCGATGAAAGTGCTGTTTGTAGATGTGGCAACAGCCTTCGCAAGCAGTGTCTTTCCGGTTCCTGGCGGCCCATAAAGGAGGATGCCGCGTGGCGGTGTAATGCCGATTTTCTTGAAAAGCTCCGGATTTTTCAATGGCAGCTCAACAACTTCCTGAATCTCAAGGATCTGTTTGCTCAACCCACCAATCTCGCTCCATGGCACATTAGGCTTCTCCATTATCACAAATTTTTCAACATTGAAGCGCTTTGTTGTCTGCACTTTCCTTATCACTGTGAGATTTCTCTGCTCAGCTAGCGCGAGGTCGCCCGGCTTCAATTTATCACAATCGCTCGCTATGTTGACAAAGAACTGATTTCCATTAGGGACTTTGATTATGGCGTGATTGTTCGGCAGTAACTCTGAAATTTCACAAACCATCAGGGCGGGCTCTTTCATCCTGTCAATCTCGTTCCTGAGCTGGTTTACCGTCTCCTTCAGAATCTTGCTCTCTTCTTCCAACTGATTGACAGAAGTGCTGTAGCCATAGATGAACTTGTCTATATCGTTGTTGCCAGCCATTACCTAATATAACCTCGTCATGTTTTTAAGCTTTATGCGGCTCTCTCTGAAAATTTTACGTTTTTAGAGGACAAATTTAAATTATTTACAATATTGAAAATAAATAATTTAACTAGGAAATCTATATAAATATGGCTAAAAACTAGAACATCATAATGGGTAAAAGAACACTAAACGTTGCAGAAATGGGCAGCATGAAAATTCTTACTGTTATTCTGCTGCTTTTTGTGATTTCAGGCTGCTCGACATCACAAAATAGTCCACAATCCAAACAACAGCCAGAACTCACGATGGAAGATCAGGCGTTCAGATTCGGTGTGGAAGCTTTTGCATCATACATGAAAAGTGACTGCGAAAAATTCTCACCATTGTTCTCAGATCAGATTATGCTTTTCGGCCAGAACAGGACAATCAACAAAAGCTTGAGGTACAAATTAAGCCTATGCTATCAGATGGCCAACATGGATGATAGGCTAAAGAGAGAGCTTCTTGTCGGGCAAGTGATGGTTTTTAACAGGACAGATTTTGAGAAGAGCCGGGTTTTTGACAACTTTG
>JAGVOV010000092.1 GCA_020052545.1 archaeon
AAGATTAAGGATGTGGCAGCCGGCTACAATGTTGCAGGTGACTTCTTTGATACTTTGGACAAGAAGGCTAAAGAGCTCGTCAAGGCAGCGTGTGACAGGGCACAGGCGAACGGCAGAAAGACTGTGATGGCCAAGGATCTATAAGCCATACTTTGATTTTATTCTATAGATAAATTAGTTTACTGCTCTTCATCCTGTGTCGAGCCGCCGAGCTTCTTGCTGAGGTCCTTCTCTTTTGTCCTTATATCTGTATCCAGCTCATCAAGCGTCTGGGTTATCTGCTCGTCAGAGAATCCTTTCTGCTTCAGTTGCGCCCTTATGGTATCCTGGTCATCCTCCAGCGCCTTTATCACCTTGAGCACGTTCTTCTCTTTCGCTATCTCCTGCTTCCCTGATATCTCAAAATCGACATTTTTCAGCGCAAGCTCGATCTCATGGCCCGTCATGCCTTCCTGCTTCAATCTTTCAGTTATCTGCTTGTCGCCCTTGCCAAGGCCTTTCATTATCTTGATCAGCTCTTCCATGCTTGTGTTCCT
Organism: archaeon; assembly: GCA_020052545.1. GTDB lineage: Archaea > Nanobdellota > Nanobdellia > Woesearchaeales > JAGVOV01 > JAGVOV01. The sequence goes on from JAGVOV010000092.1 coordinate 537, forward strand.
CGTCTCCTCTTTCCTGCTGGCTCTCTCTGCCTCAAGCCTCTTCTTCTTCCAGGGCAGTGAGTTCTCAAGGTTCGTGACCGAGGATTTGGCATTCTGGATCTTCTCTGGATGTTTCTTTATGTAAACAAAGAGATATGCCAAGCCGCCAAAAACTGCCAGGATGACAACTAATGACATGATAAGCTTCCATGACACCGGCTTATATGTTATGTTCACATTTATTGGGACTTCTTTTGTCTGGCCCAAGTACTTCAAGGAAAGTATTGCCTCGCCCGAGGCATTCATGCCCTTCTTCACAAGGTTCCTTATGGTTATGTTGCCCTTTCCATTCGGGCTGAGCTTCAGCGTTGGGTCTGAGAGAAGCAAGTAACCTGTCTGGTCCTTAAGATCGGCTGAGACTGTAACTTGTTCATTCAATGAATTTGTCAGTATCACATAAGCGTCCTTCCCCACTTCATTGATATCAAGCGAGTCCTGCGCGGCATACACCGCTTCAGAAGGATAATGCTGTATCTTTATCGGCAGGCTCTTAGTTACTTTCTCTGTCCCTGAAACGCATGTCAATAAGCCTGTCCTTTCGATAGCTTTCCTCTCGTCATTTGCGAATGTGACCTCAAAATCTGCGCTTGTCTGCCCCACTGCCACCTTGATGGGCTTCACGCTTATCTCGCTGCCAAGATCAAGGCTGCAGGAGAATGCTGCATTGGACTTTGAGACGGGGATGCTCAGCCTCCCTGTCCTGCCTGCGATTGAATATGATTTTTCTGGATTTGCCTCAAGCTCTAACCTCTTGCTTATCACGACCGGGACTTTGGCTATTATGGTTGAACTGATGTTAAATTGTATGAAGCCCGTGAATTTTCCCGCAGAGTCAAAATTGGGGCTGACTTCCAGAGTTTTCTCGCGGTATGCGCTTACGTTCGTTATATTGCCTACAATGATCTTGCCATTGATGTCGCCGATGACCCTTATCTTGATGCCTCGAAGGATTGAAGGATTCGGGTTGAACAATGTGACGTTGATGGCCTTGTCGCTTATGTTTATCAGCGGCCTGTCGACTTTTAAGACAACTTTGTCTCTTCTCGCGTTCGCGAAGAAATAAATCACAAAGGCTTCAACCTTGTCTAGGCTAACGCTGCTAAAGGTGCCATACAGCCATTTTTTGGCGTCATTGATGACCTCTTTTGTCTTTGACGAATCTGTCTTGTTCAGGCCCCATATCACATATTCTGTCGTTATGGCCTTCTCCAAAGGCGTGCCTTCGCCAAAGCTGCCATCGTTGTTCTGCTTGAAAATAAGGTAATTCTCCACATCCTTCTTGTACCCATAGCTTCTGAAGTAAAAGGCGTTGTCGCGTGCATCATTTGATGTGGGGATATACCTTCCCACCACTGGTCCCAGTATAAGCTGCGATTCAAGGTACTTTATGGCCTCATCTTTCTGGATCTTGGTTATATTGTTGACTCCAGAATATATCGTGGTTTCTAGCGAGCAGGTCTGCCATTTCGTGCTGCCCCAGCATGGACCTGGAATCCTGTAATAATTTGAATCTGACCTTGTAAGCTCAACGACAGTCCTGTTGTTGTTGTCCTCTATCCACATAGATGCTGTTTCCCCACAAGTCAGATCCACTGAGGTGCCCGGCTTAGGGCTGAGATCTATTTTTTTTGTGGCATTTGAGAATATTTCGTAGGTGGCCTTTGATGAGTCTAAGCTAAGCGTACAATTGGTGTTGGCAATGACATCAATATTGATTTTCCACTTTGTGCCGGTTATATAATTCTGCCTCCCCTCAAGCCATGCTGTAGCGTCCTCCTTGATGCGCAGTGTCTCGTTGAGTTTCGCGAGATTCAGGAAAACGAGAGTTTTTGCTGTCTGCCTGGTGGTGCAGCCTGTCGATGGCCAGCACTTATATTTGTCATCACGGTTAGACTTAAGCCATGCCAATGCATCTATTATCTCGGCACTGTACTTTGTCCCATACATAGAGAGCTGCCAGATGGCCTGTGCAGTCTCTACTGAATCGCCGAAGCTGCCGTCCCATTTCTGCATGGATAATATCTCTTTTGGGTAGTCTATCAATGGGATGAAACCCAAGGATTTTATCTTGACTGTGCTCTTGTTATTGACTTTATAATTTGCCACGACATTGATGCTTGTGCATTTGAAAGATTCTGTGTCAAAATAGCCAAGATAGCAGGAATTGTTCCAGAGGAGGGTCGG
>JAGVOV010000160.1 GCA_020052545.1 archaeon
GGAACCCTTTTGTGACAAGTTCCCCTCTTGTCGGGCCTATAGATATTCCTGCGATCGGCGTGCCTACATATCTTGAGTGGTCTGTTATGTAAGCCCTTAAGCTTTCAGGCAGCCCTTCAAAGCCGGCATTGACAACATCCTCCCTCAAGGAGGCGAGCGCGTGGTCTACTTTCTTCGGGTCAGAGAGGTCTTTCGGGCCGTCCCAAAGATGCCAGTTGTAAGTCCTGTCTCCATAGATGGGCTTGACCTTGTCCAGCTTCAACGGGGCTTCATCAATCTTCTTACCGCCAATCTCATAGGCCGTGCATACCTTGATGTCCTGGTCTTGGACATTGTCGACTCTTGTGATGTAGATGACATCAAGGTCATTGATCATAGAAGCATATTTTGTCACGACCCAGTCTGGATAGCCTACACGTCTTTTCCTTCCTGTAGTGGCGCCTTTCTCGCCTGCATTCTGCTGTGTCTCAGCCCCAAAGCTATCGTCTGCAAGAGTGGGCATACAACCATTGCCGACTCTTGTCGGATACAGCTTCTCAACGCCGACAATGATGAATTCATCCCTTGGCAGGCCGAAGCTCGCCAGTGCGTCAAGCGATGTTAAGTGGGAAGAGGTTATATCAGGGATCGTCCCATGGTCGACATCGAGCATCGTCGCCTGTGCCCCTTCGATGACGACATTCTCGCCATGTGCAACAGCATTGTTCAGCACATATTCCAGCCTGCACGGATAATCCTTGAGTCTCGCCCTAAGGGTCTCATGCTCTGCGACAAGCTTATCGTAATATGAAGGCAGTAATCTGGTTCCCAAGAAATTATCAATGAAATCAGCCATGTGTTCAGGTAGCGAGCGCTTCGTTATCCCGGCAGCCTTCAGCTCCAGCCTTTTGAGCTCCAGGATCTCCCTGAGCTTGGAGTGGAAATCCACGCTGACATAATCCGCAAAAGTCATCCTTGTGCTTCTTCTTGCATTGTCCATGTAGAAAGGCCCTATGCCAGAGCCTGTCGTCCCGATCTTCTTGCCGAGGCTTTCCAGCCAGCCGTCAAGCTTCTTATGATAATCAAAAAGTATCCCTGTCCTTTCAGAGATATGTATCCCAGAATCAAAGCCGAAGCGCGTCTCGGCTTCAGCGAGCTCCTTGACAAATTTTCCGGGATCAAATGCGACTTGCGGCCCGATGCAGATGTCTGTGTTGCTGACGATGCCGCTAGGGGATGCATGCGCGATGAAGACTTCGATCTCGCCGTTATCCTTCCTGAAGAACATGGTGTGGCCTGCGTTCGCCCCTCCCTGGAAGCGCGCCACATAGATCTTCTTCCCGTTATGCTTGAGCTTGCTTATTATCTCGTCAAGTATCTTTGCTTTCCCTTCATCGCCCCATGCCGTTCCTACGATCACATAATTTGTCATTGATTCACTTCTTTATATCATGGACGCCGCTCTCCTGCAGCGAAGCGATTGTCCTTCTCTCAAACCTTATCTCGCCAGAATACATCCTTTTATGCAGCTCTTCAATGCTGCTCACATTCATGACTTGGAATGCTGAGATGAGGCCATCTCTTATCAAAGGAATCCATTCATGGACGCTTCCTTTATAATTTACATTGCCTTGGACACCCTGCGGCAGCCTGCTATAACCCCTGATACCGCCAACATTCGCCTCTTTGCTGCCCATTCCCCTATAAATTTTGATTGGCATGCCTGTTCCCTCATCTATCTCAACTTCGCCCGGACTCTCTTGCGTGCCTGCTAGCATATAGCCGAGCATCACGGCATCCGCTCCTATTGTCAGCGTTTTCACGATATCACCAACTTGTCGCAAGCCGCCATCCCCTATAGTGGCCATCTTAGAAGATTTTGCAGAATGATAGATTCCAGCTGCTCCGGCTCTAGAGATCCCGATAGCGCCTGCAGTCGTGCATATCGAGCCAGTGCCCTGGCCGTTCCTGTATGAATGCAGGCCTTCCTTTGCAAGCAATCTTGCCGCTTCCGGCGTGCTTATGTTGCCTCCGATAATAAGTTTATCAGGAAACTTCTGCAGGATATATTTGATCATCTCGGCTTCATATCTTGAGAATCCTTGGCTTGTGTCTATTATGCAGCCATCAGCGCCTGAAGCGAAGCCGCGCTCAAGCCTTGGATAAGCAAATTCAGGCCTTGTCTCGACAGCGAAAAGAACCCTCAGTCTCTTGTTCTCATCTTTTGTTGTCAATGGGAATTCATCATTCTTATCAAGGTCGCTTCTTGTCACAAGATACTTTAATTTTCCTTTCTTGTCAGCTATCGGGAGCAGAAGCAGATGTCTTTCCCAGAGCATCGCATTTGCCTGGTTCAACGTTATTGGCCACTCTGCCATAATCAATTTGTCTAAAGGCACCATCCTGTCTTTGACCTGGACATTGGTGTGGAGCCTTCTGGAATAATCTTGCTGCCTCAGAAGGCCAAGCAGCTTTCCGTGCGGCTCTCCATTCTCTGTCACAGGGAAATTGTCGATAGAAGATTTGCCGACCTTATTCCTTTGCGAGCTCTCAAGGACTTCCCTTATGGTCTGCTCCGGGCTGACAGTCACAGGATTCTCTATGAAGCCGTTCTCAAACCTCTTAACCTGCTCAACAACTTTTATCTGTTCTTCTATGTTTGGGCTTCCGTCAGGGTTCTTGAAATTGTAATGGATGCATCCTATCCCTCCCTCAAGTGCTATGGCGATGCACATGGCAGTGCTTGTCACAGTGTCCATTGGCGAAGCTACAATCGGCGTCCTCAAAGTAATGTTTCTCCCCAGGTGGGCTTCGAGGCTTATGTCACTCTTATCAATCTCAGAATATGTCGTATTCAATATAGTGAAGTCATCATAGGTTACGCCTTCACCTCTCTTGAAAAGCTCCCTTGCTGATAGGCCAGAACGCTGATTGCTCATGCTGCCTTCCTTATGGTCGTCTCTTGGATGAGCTTCTCAAGCTTTTTGGTAGACACTTCCACCCAATCTTCAGGTGCTGCTTTCTTCTCTTTCACCCAAGGATGTGTGATATCGCTTGAGCTGTTGATCCTTGCAAGCCTTTTATCATAACCTACTGAATCCAGCGCAGCAATGACTTCAGGCGCAGAGCCGCCCTGTTTGCCGACACCAGGGATTAACAATGGCACGCCAACACCCTCATATTTGGCAGCTATTTCAATAAGCTCTGGGATTGAGGTTGCTCCTA
>JAGVOV010000050.1 GCA_020052545.1 archaeon
GAACCATTGATAGAGATGATGGCGGACAAGGATGTATATGGCCTTGTCGTCATGGACAGGCGAGATGGCGACTTGGCTTATCTTAAGGGCAAGACTATCATACCTTTGTTGAATACCCATTCATCAGTCCCTGGCAAGTTCAAAGCAGGCGGCCAGTCTGCGGCGAGGTTCGGAAGAGCTAGGGAGCTTGCGGCCAAGGAATTCTACAAGAGGATCGCAGACTATATGAATGAGCAATTTCTTCATAATGAAGACCTTAAGGGAATCATTGTAGGCGGTCCTGGCCCGACAAAATACGAGTTTGTAGATGGCAATTTCATAACTGGAGACTTGAAGAAGAAGATCATCGGCATAAAGGACCTTTCCTACACTGGAGATTTTGGGCTACAGGAGCTGCTTGAGAGAAGCGAGGACCTTCTTGCTGCGGAAGACATAATGAAGGAGAAGAAGCTGATGCAGCGCTTCTTTGACACGCTTGCGAAGAACGAGAAGAAAGTGTCTTATGGTGAAGCGCATGTCCGCCGCCTTATCTCTATGGGAATGGTGGATTCTATCCTGATATCAGAAAACTTTGACGAGAACAAAGTTGTGGAGATTGAGGAAGAGGCGACAAAGTTCGGCACAGAGATGCATATCATTAGCACAGAGACAAGAGAGGGAGTGCAGCTTAGGGAGATCGGCGGCATAGCAGCTATGCTCCGCTACGAGCTGCATGAGTAGCATGAATGTCCTTGAAGCCGCTTTCAGGCAGCTTTATCCTGAAAGGCAAGACGCGTTTCTCTTTGAGGTCAAGTATTCTGCCAAGTTCTCCGGCCTTAACGCCAACATCAGGCTCCGCGGCTATAAAATGACCATCAACCTGAGCAGGAAATGGGAAGAGGTCAATGATGACATTAAGATGGGTCTGATTCAAAGCCTGCTCAACAAAGTCTTCAAGACGCGCGTCAAAACAACAGAGATGGATTTATATAATATTTTTCTGAAAAGAGTGCATGTTTCCATCCCTAAAGACAAGATAAATCCTTTGCTCAAGAAATCCTTTGACAGGCTCAATGAGCGCTATTTTTCTGGTCTTTTAGAGACTGCCAACCTTGTCTGGGGGCAGAAGAACTTCTCTAAGCTCGGGACTTATGAATATGGCTCTGACACCATAACGATAACTTCAGTGCTTATGGAAGCTCCTGAAGAGCTTCTCGACTTAGTTGTCTATCATGAGATGCTGCACAAGAAGCATAAGTTTTCCAGCTCAAGCCAAAGGAATCTGCATCACAGCAGCGCTTTCAAGGCTGAGGAGAGGAAATTTAAGGAGTTTATTGATGCAGAGAAGAGGCTGACAATGTTCCTTAGGAGGAAAAGGCTTGGAAAGATGTTTTCTTGGTTTTAGTTTGTTAAGCGGTTCTGAAAAAGTGTTTCTTTAACTTCTCAATCCTTAGTACGCTCTCCAGCGCCAACTGAGCAGTTTTAAGCTAAAAATGTTTAGTATTTATGAGTTAAAAGGACAAACTGTTCAATATCCCTGAGAACAATATAAAAAATAAAAATAAAGAGATTTAGAATCTCTTTGGCTTGTGCTTCCTGTAGCACTCTTTGCAATAAACTGGTCTGCCTTCCTGTGGCTTGAATGGCACTTCTGTCTCTTGCCCGCAATCTGAGCACGTTACTTTATGCATCTCTCTGTCCTGGCCCGCGCCGAAACCGGCTCCGCCACCACTAAAGTTTCCGAATCCCATTTTATACTCTTCTCCTTGTTTTATTCTATATTCTTATCAGCAGGCTCATCTTGGCACCATATATTTTGTATATCATACCAGAACTCACTGCAATACTGATAATAAGAAGCTAGAATGGGGCTTTATATATAAATCTTTGGGATAAAACGGGTTATTTACTCGTATCTGAGCGCAGACTCGACTGGGTCTCGTAGCTTTTTGGTATTCATCTTATTCATACCTCAGCGCGTCAACAGGCTTCAATTTTGATGCCCTGTAGGCAGGAATCGCTCCAGCTATCATGCCTATGCCTATCGAAACAAGCATCGCTTCGACCAATAAGCTTGTCGGGATGACTGTTGTCACAGATACCCCAGTGCCCAATACCCTTCCGAGAAGGCTCGGCAGCGCGCTTGACACTGCGGCTCCGATGCTTATTCCTATAGCGCCCCCGACAAAGCCGACCAGACCGGAATTCATGAGAAAAACTACCATTATGTCAGAGTTTCTTGCGCCTATCGCCTTCATTACCCCAATCTCTTTAGTCTTCTCAAGGACTGATGTGAACATCGTGTTCGCTATGCCTACTGCGCCGACAATCAAGGAGACGGCAGCTATAGCTGCCAAAAAGATGGTGAATGTCTGAGTCACGCTCTGGATCTGGGCTTGGGTCTGCTTTGATGATGTCACAGAGAAATCGAGCTTCTTGCCCATTAAGCCGCGGGAAAAGGTCAATTTTGTCTGGGTCTCATTCACGGCAGAATCGACCATCTCCAAGTCTGTGGCTTTTATCGAAATGGAATCATAGTAGTTCCTGCTCACGTTCAAGACATCCCTTGCCGGCTCTATCGGCATGTAAATCCTATTGTCCTCGCCTCCAATGCCGCCGGAAGCGGCCAATATTCCCACAATCTTGAACGGCTTGCCGTTTATCATAAGGTCGCGGTTTATCGCAAGCGGCTGCTTGTATGTCTTTAACGCTATGCTGTTGCCTATTATCACGACATTCGTATCTCCACTGTTCAGGTAGCGGCCAGAATCAAGCGCTGTTGTCATGATATTCTTCAAAGCCAGAGGATCGCTCACCCCCATTACTGAAAGCGAGGCTTTTTCTGCGAGATAATAGACATCGGCCCTCTTGCTTATTATACCGTCCACAAAAGCGACGCCATTGACAGATTTTATGACTTGGAGATCCTTGTCAGTCAGGTTCTTTGTCGGTATTGTCCCGCTGCCGCCTCCGCCGCCAAAATTCCTGAAACCTCCTGATGCTCTTTGGAATCCTGGTGAAACTGTTATCAAGTCTGCGCCTAAGCCGCCAAGCCTTGCCTGCACATTCGCCTGCGCCCCTTCGCCTATTGAGACTATGGCGACAATCGCGGCAACCCCTATGACGATGCCTATTATTGTCAGCCAGCTCCTCAATTTGCTATGGAGCAGTATGTTTACAGCAAGCTTGAACGATTTTTGCAGCTTCATTTGTGTTTTTCCTTCCTTCCCCAGATGAAATAGCTTCCGACTGCCACAACTGCTATTATCAGCACCCAGAACCATATGCTTCCAATAAATCCTGAGGAAGCTGTCCTGCCGCTGAAATTCCCTCCTGTGCCTGTCCCTGTTGTGCCGCTCCTGAACTGCACCTGGACAGATTTTTCGACGCTAACTCTTTCTCCTGTGGTGTCTGTGTACTTTATTATCACCTGGAGATCGCTTCCTGTTGTCATGTTCCGTGTTGTGGTCCTGTTCTGCCTTGGGAATGCATTTGCTCCTGCTGTTGCATTCCTTGCGATGGATGTTATAGGGAATGAAACTATGGTGTAGTCGCCTCTGTCAAGGTTGCCTATTATTGCTGAGCTGCTGCCTGACACCCTGTAGCCTGGCTGCTGCGGTATCATCACAGAAACTGAAAGCGCAGGATTATTTCCCACGTTTGCAATTGACAAAGATGTCTGTCCAACAGAGCTTTCCGAGAAAGCCACGTCAAAGTCTGTCTTTCCGCCCACCAGGACGCCCGCCTTTGATGTTATCTCTGTCGCTGTCGCCGTGTCTACTGATTCAAACTTCAAGTCAAGATTGAGCTTGTAAAGCCCTGCCTTGACATTCACATCCGCTATTACCTTGTAAGAGACTGTGACAGACTGGCCGACATCAAGGAACTTTATGTATCTTGAGTCATCAGAGTAGACTGGCAGTATCGCGCTGTCCGGCTCCTGCCATGAGAAAACAAGGTTCTGCAATGGCGCATTGCCGAGATTTGTTATGGTAAAGTTTAAGTCTGCCTCTTTGCCCGGCTCTATCTGGGCGGTGCTCAGGCTCTCTATCCTTGCATATTCTTTGTTATCCACCTGGATATCATATGGGGTTTCTATCCAAGGGCCGTTGTTGAAGCTGTACTGCATTTTCAGTTTATAAGTTCCTTTCAATGCATCCTTGTCGATCTTCACCGTGAATGCGGCATTGGCTGAATTGTCGCCATTCTGGTAGGGCGCAAGCGACTGTATCGTCTGTGAAGCGTCTGTCCCGACAGGCGTGAATGGGTAATCGCCCACAATGCGCATCTCAAGGCTGTTAGCCGCTGTATCGCCTATATTCTGTATCTGGAACCTCAATTTCACTATGTCTCCTGCTCTCGCTGGGTCAGGATTCTGGTTCAAAAGGTCTATGGTCACTGATGCTCCGCTTGCCGATGCATAGGCTGCCGTCACCATCATAAGAACAAACAATAACAAAAACATCTTCTTCATCTTCCTCACTCTCCTTTAACTATTTCTCCATCCTTTAAATTAATCCTTCTCTTTGCATGCTGCGCAAGAGCCATGTCGTGCGTCACCATTATTATCGTCTTTCCCTGCTTCCAGAGCTTCTCCAGCAATGAAAGCACTTCTGACCCTGATTTGGTGTCTAAATTTCCAGTCGGCTCATC
>JAGVOV010000070.1 GCA_020052545.1 archaeon
AAATGCTGCCCGTAAAAATTAGTTGAGGGCAGCTCAACATCAAGGCCTGCTTCAAGTCCGAGCTTTGCAGTTTCCTGTTCATTTTTTGCAACGCAGTGGAAGAAGAGAAGATTATCGAGTGAATAATAATCAGAAGACACCATACCGTCAAAACCCCACTGCTCACGCAAGATTTCAGTGAGCAGTTCTTCTGAGCTTGCACAAGGTATTCCATCCAGCTCATGATATGCATTCATCACAGATGCTGCATGCGCTTCTTTTACTGCAGCTTCGAAAGGAGGCAGAAAAACCTCAAGAAGCTCCCGTCTTGGAATATGCGAGGGCGCCCAGTTCATTCCGCCCTCGGAATTTCCATATCCAACAAAATGCTTCAATGTGGCAACAACCCCATCCTTGAGATCTTTACCCTGAAGTCCTTTTACATATGCAACACCCATTCTGGAAACCAGATAAGGATCTTCGCCAAAAGTCTCTTCTACCCTGCCCCATCTTGGATCCCGCGTCACATCCAAGACCGGGGATAGCCCCTGATGCACACCTGTCGCCCTCATCTGTGACCTGATCACATCTGTCATCTGTTCTATAAGTTCAGGTTCCCATGTGCTTGCCAGGCCGATTGCCTGCGGGAAGTTTGCCGCATCCCGACCAGTAAATCCGGAGCAGCATTCTTCATGAACAATGGCAGGAATTCCGAGCCGCGTTTCTTCCACAAGAAACTTCTGTATGCCATTCAGCATTTCAGCAAGCTCAGCAGGTGTAAGATCTCCCAAAGAAGCAGGCCTTGATATCTGTCCTGTGCCATTGATCAGATGTGCTTTCATCTTTCCATGAGAGGTTTTCATTGTATGCAGATCCAGAAGCTCAAAAGGCCATATTCCGCTGAGTTGTGCGACTTTTTCTTCCAAAGTCATTCTTTTAAGCAGATCTTCCACTCTCTTTTTTAATGGCTGAGCTGGGTCCAGATATAGTTTTTTATCTTTCGCCATTTGCAAATCCTCCCTTTATTCGATTGATATTCATTTCATTATTCTGGCATCAAATCATTTCTGATTTACCCGAAAAGCAAAGCCTATGGTTTCAGATATTTTTCATGCTGTCAACATGATCTCCGCGCAAATCTCACAACATCTTTATCTTGTATTTCACTTTTGTTTTCTGTTAAACTGCAAAGCCTGGCAAAGGTGAATGAATAGCACCAAAAACATCTTCAGCAAAAGTTTTCACACTTTTCCCACAATAACCATAAGGAGCAAACATCATGGGTAAAGATCATTTGGCTATCATGATCTATGAGAGCGCAGAAAAATATAACGATAAAACTGCAATGCGCTGGAAACAGCGCCGCGAATGGATTGATACTTCATATGCCAAACTTGGGGAAAAAGCGAAGACTGCTGCAAAAGCACTGCTAGAATACGGCATTCAGGAAGGCGATATGCTAGGCATTTTTTCGCAAAACAGGCCGGACTGGGCAATTGCTGATTTCGGGATTTTAAGCATCCGCGGGGTCTCTGTGCCGATATACGCTACGAACACGGCAAAGCAGACTGAATATATTGTGAATGACGCACAACTAAAGCTTGTCTTTGTCGGCGACCAGGGACAATACGATAAAGTGCGATCGTTCATGCAATCCACTCCCCAACTAAAGACAATCATTGCATTTGATAAAAAAATAAAGATCTCCGGAGACGACTCAATATATTTTGAAGATTTCCTGAAAAAAGGCGAAGCCTCCTCAAAGGATGCAGAGCTTGAGAAGCGACTAGCTGCAACATCTTCAGATGATATTGCAACCCTGATCTACACTTCAGGGACAACCGGAGACCCAAAAGGCGCAGTTCTAACCCATTCAAACTTTTTTCATCAGTTCTATGCGATCGATGAACGCTTCAATGTAGGAACAAATGACAAAAGCCTGTGTTTTCTTCCTTTAAGCCATGCATATGAGCGGTGCTGGTCTTACTATATATTTTACTCAGGAGCAGAAAACAATTATCTCTCAGATCCAAAACAGATCGTGAGATACATGCCAATGGTAAAGCCCACTACAATGGTGAGTGTGCCAAGACTCTATGAAAAGATATATTCAACTGTGTATGACAAGCTTGAAAAAGCCTCTCCTGCAAAAAAGATTCTATTTAACTGGGCTGTCAAAACAGGCAAAAAATATCAGTACAAGAAAAAAGACCACAAAATTGTTTTCCCATTGCTCGAATTAGAGCACGCCTTTGCAGACAAGATGGTGCTCTCGAAAATCAGAGATGCGGTGGGCGGAAAGAAAAATTTCTTTTCAGCAGGCGGCGCTCCACTTTCAAAAGACATTGAAGAATTCTTTTTTGCAGCAGGGCTTCTTGTGTGCCAGGGATACGGGCTTACCGAGACCGCTCCCGTGATCTCCTGTAATGCGCCTAATGATTTTAAATTCGGGACCGTAGGAAAACCTGTTCTAGGTTGCCAGGTCAAGATCGGAGAAGATGGTGAGATCCTTGTAAAAGGCGGAAATATCATGAAGGGCTATCACAACAAGCCGAATGAAACAAAAGAGGTCTTTACCGAGGACGGATGGTTTAAAACAGGCGATGTAGGCGTTTTTGACGAAGACGGATTTTTACGCATTACTGACAGGATTAAAGATCTCGTGATCACTGCACAGGGCAAGAATGTCGCGCCGCAGCATATTGAGACCATGATCGGCAAGGATCATTACATTGAGCAGATCGCTGTCATTGGCGATAAGAGAAAGTTTATAAGCGCGCTTGTTGTGCCCTCGTTCCCGGCACTCCAGGAATATGCAAAGCAAAACAATATTGCATATTCATCACGCGAAGAACTGGTGAAAAACTCTGAGATCATAAAATTTTATCAGGAGCGCATAAAAAAGCTCTCGGATGAGCTCGCAGACTATGAAAAGATCAAAAGGTTCACCATTATGAGCCATGAGTTCTCACAGGAAACAGGCGAACTCACCCCTACCCAGAAGATCATGAGAAAATCAGTCACGCAAAAATACAAAGATATTATTGATGACATGTACAAGGAATAGCCAGCCTGACTGCCCCCTCACCCTTCCCTCTCCCGCAAGGGGAGAGGATCATTAATGGAATACCACAAGTGACGAGGGACATTTGGTCATTGCGAACGCAGCGAAGCAATCTCTCATTCCACTTAATTAAAAAAGATTGCCATCCTTCACGGAGCTTGTCCTGAGCCAAAAAAGCTAGACCCTTCGCTTCGCTCAGGGTGACAAATGGCGAAGGGTTCAGGTCAGGCTTAAGCGGAGTTTACACTGAACGAAGTGAATGTGCTCCTCGCAATGACTAAGTAAAGATCTCATTCTCACAGGCTATTTGCCTCTATTTTACAATCTCCAAATAATCAGCATGGATAGTAGCTTCAAATGGATCAAGCAGAATATCTTTGTTGGTGTCTGATTCTTTCCATGACTGTTTATCCCACTTGATCCTTAAAATCTGAATCGGCTCATCAGGATCTGGGATAAGGGATTCAAGGGCCTTTTGAGTCTCACTACCTGAACCCATTTGTCCTGCAGCCTTGGCCCATGACTTTACTGTCTCTGGCGTCAGATATTCCGGCAAACCGCGCTTCTCACCTTTGATTACTGTTCCTGAATGTCCCGGGCCGGCTATGATTTCATTTTTATGTCCTGTTTCTTTAGGCTTGAATGTTCCGGCCCAAGTGGTTATTCTAATATGGTCTCCCTGATGAAAAACCTTGTCGCCACAGACAGCTTCAACTTTCTTTTCCGGCGATTGCGCATGAACACCCATTGGTGCTGATAAAATCGCGAAAAATATAATGATGACAACACTAACAGCTTTCATATCGCTCCATTTCTTTTAATATTTCAATAATAACATCAGTATCATCCTGGCTTTGTCTCATGCAACAGTCGACCAGCCTTCCAAACCTTCATCACCTTGCCAACATTGCGTAAATCCTCCAGCGGATTGCCCTCTACAAGCACCATGTCGGCGATTTTTCCCTGTTCAATTGAGCCTAGGTCTTGTTCGAGATCCAATATCTCTGCGTTCTTCCTGGTGGCTGTTTCCAGTATCTCATAGCTTCCCATACCGGCCTCAGCCATCAACACCATTTCCAGCCAGGGGATGCCGAACAGACAGATATCTGTACCGCCAGCATCAGTCCCGAATCCAATATTTGCCCCGTCTTCATGGAGACGGCGCACATTGTTTGTCATGGCATTGAATGTCTGGCGCAGCAAATGATAATCAATCAGGGTATCAGACTGCTTCCCGGCCTTTATTTGTTCGATAATTTCAATTACATTCTTCTGGGCCATGGGAATAAGGCGAAAATCTGTAGAAGTGATTATGCACTCGAGAGTTTGGAGCATGTCTTCACGGTAAAGGACGGGAGCAATCAATGTTGGGATGATTGTCGTCTTACTCTTGGCTATCATGTTCACGTCCTCAGTCGAGAAGTCTTCTAAGGGTATGTGTTCAATCGTGTCGAACTGCCATGCAATCGCCTTGCGGTAGCCGACATTTGAAAGGCAGTGCAAGGCTGCCTTTGTTTTCCTTTCGTGCGCAGTGCGCACAATTGCCGCGTAGCTGTCATCGGCCAGGACATTCAGTTTTGGATGTCCGAACATATATGACTGTTCCTGGTAAACGGTTTTGATCCATGCTGCGCCCTTGTTCAACATGGAATGCACGGCATTTACTGCCTGTTCCCTGCCAATGATCCTTTCCGCTAACTGCCCCTTGAGGATCACTCGATGAAGCCAGCTGAATGAAGAAATCATGTCCGGGTATCCGCCGGGGCAGGATATAATGGAAAAGGAGGGAACGATGCGCGGTCCGATTATTCGCCCACGTTCAATCATGCCCATGAACCGGGCAATAATCGGTGTCGATCCCAAGTCGCGGACGGTTGTTACCCCGGCTCGTATACAACTGTGTAAGTTTTTCTCGATTTGTTTCTGAGTTGGAATGAGATTGGAGAACTTTGCTACATCATGGAGGCTGGTAAAGGGATTCATGCAGTGTACATGCGCGTCGATCAAACCCGGCATGAGATAGTTACCACCAAGGTCGAGGGTGGCATGACCGCGCTGTTTCAGGCCATCGAGTTTATCGGCGTCAAGAATTGATTGAATCCTTCCGTTTTCAAGGACCACAATTTTATTTTTCTTGATCTTTTCCCCATCGATCGCGGACATGTCAATCAAGTTCATGTTATGCAGTACGGATACCGTTTTTTTCATGGTTATCTATCCTTCCACATAAATATCAATCTGGTAGTAAAAACTTCCTTACCATAAACGGTCGAAGGAACTGAATAGGTTTAAAGAAAAGAAAGTGCCCGCTTTTCGCGGGCACTTTCTTTTACAGAAGTTTATCTTTGTTTATTTTTATCTTATGTCTCTCTTTTGCCTGGCTGATGAATGCTGTCATGGCTTCTTGTTGCTTCATATTAAGCAGGCCTTCTCTTATGGCCTTTGCCTGATCAACAGTCATGGTGCTTACATCTGCGGTCTTACGCTCTTTTAACCATACCACCACTATATCATTCCCTGCATTGTAAACCTTGGGGCTGACAAGCTGGTTCATGTTGTCGATCGTATCCTTTGTGATGCCAATGCCGGGGATTACCCATGTAGACAATCCGAACAGACCTGTGTTCTGGACTTTTAAGCCTTTTTGTTTGCTAAGCTCATCCTTATTCAGTTTGGCAAGCTGATCTGCTCTAGCCTTTGCAGCATCCTTTGCCTTCTCTTTTATAAGATCAGCTTTTACCTTGTCTTTTACTTCCGCCAAAGATGGAATTCTTGCAGATATCCTCTTTGTCACTTTGAAGATAACATACCCATCTCCTGTATCGATTACATCGCTTATCTCGCCTGCAGGATATTTGAAGGCATCCTTAACAACAATTGCTCCGCCAGGAATCTCCACCACATCTTTTTCTGCAAAAGGCCCGGCCTGTATCACGTTAAGATTATGTGCTTTCGCATATCCATAAATATCATAGTTAGGATCTTCGTAGATCTTAGTGTATGTGCTGTACACATCATTATATGCCATATCTTTGGCCTTGGCATTCTTCAAGCCCTCTATAATTCCTCCGGAAACCTCTTCAAATGAACGAGAGACTTCATCTTTCTTTTCCTCAAGTTTGAATATGTGGAAACCAAGGCTCGATTGCACAGGGCCTTTGATGTCTCCCGGCTTCATGGCAGACAGGATATTGCCGATGCCATCACCAAGATCGTCCTTGTTTATGAATCCGAGATCTCCGCCCTGACTAGCGCTTGCAGTGTCATGCGAATATTTTTTCGCGAGCATTGCAAAATCTTTTCCTGATTTTGCCTCTTCATATATTTTGAGCGTTTCGTTTCTCTTTTGCTCGATCATCTTTTCATCTGCCTGCTCGGGAACTGCGATGAGAATATGACGTGCATGAATCTTCGCAGGTGTGGTGTAAAGCTGTTTTTTGTGAGTGTCATAGTATTGCTTTGCATCATCAGCGCTTGCTTCAACCATTGACTTATATGCAGACACATTAAAGCTTATATACGCAATAGATGCTTTGGGAGGTATCTTGTATGCCTCTTTGTTCTTTTCATAATATGCGCCAATCTCTCCTGCGCTTGCAGACATTTTGGCTTCATAATCACGCGGGTTTATGCGGATATAATTCAGGTTAAACTTGTCACTCCTATCCCTGAACGATGCTTCTATCTCCTTTTTGGTGACTCCTATATTGCTTGCCACTATCTCTGCAAGACGTGCCCGTACAATCTCTTTCTTTTGCTGATTTTCAAATTCATTTGGCGTGAGATTATAATACCGCAATGCCCTCTCGTATGCCTGCATATCGAATTTTCCATTACTCATAAATGCTGGAACAGACTGGATTGCCTCTGTCAGCTCTGCATCCGTAACAAAAATCCCCAATCTCTTTGCCTCTAACTCCATTATATAGCCATCAACCATCTGATTGAGGACTGTTTCTTTCAGGTTCATGCTTTTTGCCATTTCTTCATTGAATGCCTGGCCATAACGCTGCTGATATGCCTCCAGCACTTCATTGTATGTCTTTGAAAATTGCTGGATGGATATTGTATGCTTGTCGATCTGGGCAACCATATTTTCCATTCGCGCCAGATATGAACTCCCTCCCCAAAATATGAACACAACAATAACCAGACCAAAAATAAGCTTTGTGATCCAGCTCCTCGCATGCTTCCTCAAGTATCCGAGCATTAAAGATCTCCTTTTCTCACAATTATA
The DNA here is from genome assembly GCA_020052545.1 of archaeon. Lineage (GTDB taxonomy): Archaea > Nanobdellota > Nanobdellia > Woesearchaeales > JAGVOV01 > JAGVOV01. The sequence continues at coordinate 7,281 of JAGVOV010000070.1, forward strand.
TTTTATGAAGCATTAGATGAATACAAATATTATTGCAAGGGATTTCATGTGCCTTGATGCAAACGACAAGACACACATAATTTCCCTGAAAAATGGGGCTCTAAATTTTTTTGTAATTTATGCTTGACATAATCGTGAACATAGTTTACTAAACGATGTATAGTAAACAAAGTTTATAGAAGAAGGGAGTAAAGAACATGCCAAAACCAAGATTAAAACCTGAAGAAATTCAGGCAGGTAGAGAAAAAATCCTCAATGAAGCCTGCGATGCAATCTGCAAGTATGGATTTTATCGTCTTACCATGAGAAAGCTTGCCGCAAAGCTGAAAATGTCAGCCGGAAATTTATACCATTATTATTCCAATAAGGATGAAATCTATCTGGCAATACAGATCAAAGGTTTCCAACTTCTCTATGACCGCTTTGCAAAAATCAATAACACCGACTCTGACCCGTCAGACAAACTGAGAGAAATAATAAAAGCTTATCTGGATTTTGGCATCAAGAACGCAGACCATTATAATGTAATGTTCACCTCGAATGCCCCAAGGTATACCGATTATGTGGGGGAAAAAATTGAAGCCCTGGCTTTATTTGAAAAACAAAGCTCATTGAGGGTTCTGGATATAGTCTCTCAAGTCCTCTGTGATTTCTTCGGCTCAAATGATCGCAGCATACATCAGGAGGCTCGATATTACACCATTCATGCATGGGCCACTCTTCACGGCATTGTAAGCCTTTATCACGCCCGGGTACTCCAGGAATTGGAAGAACAAACAGAACAGCTACTGGAAAGAATAACCCATGACTTTATATCGCTCTTAGAAGAGGGCTTTATAGGAAAGAAAGTTGCTCAAAAAAATATAATAGTACCAATAAACAAAGGAGGTAAACCAGCATGAAGACAAACAAAATAATAAAAAATCTGGTAAGGGTTCTCACTATAGCAGTTCTTTTTTTCTGTTTATATACGGGCAATGCTTTTGCATTTATGTGGGATACAGACCTCCCAGTCCCCAAATATGACCCGGCATGGACAGAAGTTCAGTCCATGTGGGAACACCATTGGGATGGTAAGAATATAAATGAGACTATCACACTCGTGCATAAGCTGGAAAAAAACCATCCTGAAAAGATCGAGCCTTACCTGTGGCTGGCACAGCTCTATCTCATTAAAGGACAAAACCAAGGGAAAGCAGGAGAACAGAGCCTTAGGCAAGCAGAATTCTATGTAGCAAAGGCCCATGAAATCGATAAAAACAATGTGAGTGCCTTAAAGCTCCTTGTGAGAATTATGCCTTATATTGAGGATACTTCTTATACCATGTCTCACTATGGGCAATGGATTAAGAGCGCCTCCCCTCTTCCCTCTGGATGGGCAATCCCTGAAATGAAGGGCCCTGCATGGGAAGAAGCTATCTCGACATTCGGCAAGAGCACCAGTGATATCTCATCAGGGATCAAGGCAGCAGATCTCTTCAATAAAATCGCAGATAACAACCCTAAAGATGGGATTGCACAGGTTTGGGCAAGTTACATGAATTTTAATATCGGAAGTTATTACTCGTCCATGGATGGGAATGATAAAAAAGCCATGCCCTACTATAAGAAGGGGATAGCGTATGGCGATCGTGCAATCAGTCTGCTCCCGAACAGTGTTCCTGCCCATTACTGGTACCAGGTGAACCTGGCCAGTTCGATAAAGAATGAAAATCTGGCTACAAAAGCCCGGTATCTCAACCAATTGAGAAAGCACGCAGCTTTTTGTATGAAGGAGAACAGCTCTTACGATTACTTTGGGCCAGCGCTTGTGCTCTCTGAAATGATCACCAACGGGGGTTGGGTAACAGCAAAGGGGATGAGTATGTATGGAATTAACTCAGATATGATACTCAGGTCACTTGAACTGGCTGAAATCCTCTATCCCGATGCTCTTTTTGTCAAGTATGCCAGGGCAGAGCTATATGCACATAAGGGAAAAAAGAAAGAAGCCGCCAAAATTCTTGAGGAGATCATGCAGTATAAAGACAATGGGAATATCTATGTGGCGTTTGGAAACCAATTCACCATAAAAAAGGCAAGGGGTTTGTATAACAAAATAAGCTAAACAAAAGGCCCCGCGATTTAGCGCGGGGCCTTTTTTGATGTCTCAGTACTTATCAGGGATCTGCTTCAAATCTTCAATCCATGGAGCATCTTCACTGTCGCTTGGCGCCCTGTAATCACCCCTTGGAGAGAGTGATCCACCAGAACCGATCTTTGGCGCATTTGGCATGCATGATCTCTTGAACTGGCTCTGTTTAAAAAACCTCTGGATATAAACATTAAGCCAGCGTTTAATCTCAGAGATCTTGTATTCATGCCTTTTATCCGGCGGCACATCAGGCCAAAATCCTTTATTTACATCTTTCCATGCACAGTGCGAAAGAAATGCGACCTTGGACGGCTTGTAACCAAACCTTGTAATATAGAAATTGTTGAAATCCTGAAGTTCAAACGGGCCTATGATCTCTTCGCTTTTGTGAGAAGGCTGCTCACCTGCTGTTCCAGGAATAAGCTCAGGGCTTATCTCTGTGTTAAGAATATCAATCAGGCATTTCGAAACCTCTTTACCAAACAGATCTTTGCTGCTTACCCAGCGTATCAGATATTGAATAAATGTCTTTGGAACGCTCGCATTAACATTATAGTGTGACATGTGATCGCCCACACCGTAAGTGCACCAACCGAGCGCAAGCTCACTCAAATCGCCGGTGCCAACTACTATTCCTTTCTGCATATTCGCAATCCTGAAAAGATGAGATGTCCTGTCGCCGGCCTGCACATTTTCAAATGTCACATCATAGACTTTTTTGCCTTTTGCGAATGGATGACCTATGTCTTTCATCATACGCATACAGCTCGGCTTTATATCAATCTCGCCCATATCCACTTTCAGAGCCTTCATAAGCTTCTTGGCATTTTTATAGGTTCGCTCAGAAGTGGCAAAACCTGGCATTGTGTATGCCTTTATATTTGATCTGGGAAGTCCAAGCTCATCCATAGCCCTTGCACATACTATGAGCGCATTGGTGGAATCCAATCCACCGGAAACCCCGATCACAACATTTTTCAGTCCTGCGAACTTGAGTCTTTTAGCAAGACCCTGAACCTGGATGTTGTAGACTTCATAGCATCTCTTATCTCTCAGGCTCGGATCTGTAGGGACATAAGGAAATCGTGGAACCTCTCTTTCGAGCAGGATTTTTCCTCTAGGGATCTTTATCTCAACAGGTATTCTCCTGAATTTAGACATCTCCTGTTTATAGATCCTCAGACTATCAGTAAAGCTCGTGAGTTTGACCCTGTCCTGTACAAGGCGGTCAAGGTCTATGTCTGCCACAACTACCTGCGGCTTCCAGGAAAATCTTTCAGAGTTCGCTATGAGATTTCCGTTTTCATAGGCAAAGGCATGTCCGTCCCATGCAAGGTCAGTTGTGGATTCTCCAGGCCCTGCAGATGTATACAGATAAGCTGCCACACAAGCTGCAGACTGCTTTGATGCAAGTAAATGCCTGTACTCATCTTTTCCCACAGTAATGTTGGAGGCAGATAGATTTCCCAGAACTGTTGCCCCGGCAAGAGAGGCATAGCTGGAAGGTGGAATAGGAGCCCACACATCTTCACAGAGTTCAATAAACACAGAAAGATCAGGGATATTTGCCACATCGAATATAAGATCAGCTCCGACCGGAATATTTTTTTGTCCGCAGAGATCAATTTTATCTACTGTCAAATCCAGCGAAGATCTAAACTGTCTCTTTTCATAAAATTCCCTGTAATTGGGAATATAGGTTTTGACAGGAATACCAAGAATCTTCCCCTTATGAATCACTATGCCGCAGTTATAGAGTTTCTGCCGTATCTTTAATGGCGCTCCAACAACAATGAGCATATCAATACGCGAAGTGACTTTCAAAAACCTTGATAGATTTTTATCTACGCAAGAAAGAAGGGCATTTTGATGAAACAAATCCTCATTGCTGTATG
>JAGVOV010000107.1 GCA_020052545.1 archaeon
CTTACAAAACCTAATCTCGCTTCGCTCCTGAGGTTTCTTACAAAACCTAATCTCGCTTCGCTCCTGAGGTTTCTTACAAAACCTAATCTCGCTTCGCTCGTTGGTTTTTTGCACAACATTTAAATAACCGCTTCTTTCTCTTTTCCTTTATGCCGCGGTGGCACAACCTGGTACTGCGCAAATTACTTCTTAATAGGGAGTAAGCGTAAGCCTGGAATCACTTTCCAAGGAAGGTACCAAAGAGCTTGTTTCCGAAAGGATTTCTCGGTTCAAATCCGAGTCGCGGCGTATATAGTGGGGCTTTAGCCCCACAAATACTTCTCCTTTATCAAATTTTGAGAAATTTGGTGGTAATCAGGGCCGCGGCGTTTATCTTTTCTCTATCTTCTCTCTGACATAGCTCCAGTTCCAAAGGCCCCATAGGAATCCGGCAACAATGAACACTGCCTCATTAAGTATAAAGAAAAACCATTCAAATCTGAAGCCAAGCGCTATCTGTATGAGATAAAAAATGGTGCCGACACCAAGGCCCCATGTCAGCACGCCATAGACAAGGACATAACGCCACTTGGTAATGCTGCCTATCCTGAACTCTTTCATGGTTCTTGCGCTTTAATATGGCTTTATAATGCTTTCCAAAACTTTTTTATACTACCTTCCAAAGGAAAGCCTTATGGATGGGAAAATAACCATAAGGGTGGCTGCCATTGTTGTGGATAAGAATAAGCTCCTTCTGGCCAAGCACCAGAAAGGCGGCCTCACCTACTTTGTGCTTCCAGGCGGAGAATTGGAGTACGGAGAAGACGTGATGAAGGCTGCCGAGAGGGAAGTCAAGGAAGAGACAAACCTTGTAGTGAAGGCGGAGAAGATAGTCTGGATCGGTGAATTCATCCAGAAAGACAGGCATATTGTCGATGCGTTTGTGCTCTGCAAGAAGAAGTCAGGGAAGCTGATGCTCGGCTTCGATCCGGAAAGGACGAATGAGATAGTGCTGATAGAGGTCAAGTTTGTCGCTTTGTCGAAGCTAAGGTCTTTGAAGCTATACCCTCCAAAGATAAAGGAGCTTCTGATAAAGAGGAAGTTCCCTAACGAGATACAGTATCTAGGCACTTATTCTTGAGGAAACATCACTTCGCAGCCATAGCTGCTCGTGAGGTTTTTAACAAAACCTTATGTCACTTCGTTCCTAAGGTTTCTTACAAAACCTTTAAAAACCAACAATTTTACCTCTCTCTTATGCCCCGGTAGTGTAGCCACAGCAGATGGTTACGCTCATCTGGTACGCAAAGTGGGTTTCGCTGAAGCTCAAGCCCACGACGATGCCCCGGTAGTGTAGTCCGGCCAATCACTCTGCCCTCTCAAGGCAGCGCAAAACCAGTTTTGCTGGTCTTTCCGCTTCGCAGAAAGGCAGAAACCCGGGTTCAAATCCCGGCCAGGGCATTTTACTTTTTAGGTTTATGGCATCGCTCATAATTCATAAAGTATTAAAATGAAGCTTTCTTTTTGTATACTTAATATAAGTTTTAGTGTGGGGAACAAATGGGTGCTAAGATAAGATGCGAGATTTGTGACAAAGAATTTATGAGCCAGGAGGCCATTGATTCTCACAATAAGGCCAAGCATAATATGGCTAAAAAATCAAAGAGCCGTTTTCCGACAAAAACCGTAGCAATCATAGCCGTCGTGCTGATTGCCATAGTTGGCGTCGTGGCGCTCAGCATCTCAGGGAATAAATCCCCTAATATCAACAGTAATGTGATCAATACGCCCGTCCAGGAGCCAGTGGCTCAAGCGCCAGTCAGTTCTCAAGCGCCAGATAATGCCCAGACTGCCAAGCTGAGCGTCTCAGGCTCAAATTACATACTTCAGCCTTCGACATTCAAGAAAGGCGTGCCTGTGAAGATAATTGCGGATATCGGCAGGATGCCAGGATGCTCGAAAGTAGTCACTATCCCCGCATTCAACGTGTTCAAATCAGTAAGCGACACAGACAACATCATAACGTTTACGCCGACAAAAACTGGAACTTTCAAGATGGTATGCACGATGAATATGTACACGACAACATTTACGGTAGAATGATTACCTTCCAATTTGTTTGACAGGTCTTATTTTCCAAAGTAAGCTGCATTTATGCCGGCCAGCCTATGCTCATGCTGGCCAAGCTGCTCTGATATACCTGCCTGCTCCTCCTGCCTGAATGTTCCAATATTTTTTTTATAGAAATCTATGCTTGACAATAATCCTATCAATATTTTCCCTGAACTTTTCTTGACGGCTTCGGCGTTCTCTCTGAATTGGTGTGTTGATAAATCCTTTTCAAGCTTTTCAACATTTATCCTCAATTCCTCAATGTGGGTGTTTGGCGCGCTGGCTAATTCCGGAAATGGAGCTTCGCCATTGAAGTGTCGCACCATCTCTAATAAAGTATAATTTCTTTTGAAATATGCTGCGCTTGGTCCTGCACAGACCAATGCATCTGTTGTCTTAGCAAATGGGTCGCCCTGCAGCCCATATGCCCTCTTCGCATCCCATATAAGGCCGCCGCAAAGGCAATGGGGCGCCAGTATCTTAGCCCTTAGATAATCTTTCATCTCACCTTCAGGAAGGCCCTTTAAACCTTCCAGCCTTTCACTGACTTTTCTCCTGTCGGCGCTGCATAAGCCGTCTTCACCAAGCCTTAGGTAACCATAAGTGCATTTATAACCAGGATCGCCTTCAGCAATCTTCCTGTTGTGCATGATGTCCCCTAAAGTGTTCTTCACCCTCCAGAAATCAATGCCAAGCGGGGAGTCATCGCTCAATTCAATGTCTTCAGTCTTCGCTTTTATCAGCACTTCTCTTGTGTTCTCTGATAATATTGTCACAGAAGGGACAAACAGGAAAGGGGTGGCCATGCCAACCATTTCAATACCTCTGTCTAAAAACCATTTTTTCTCATGATGGGTTTTTATACCCCCTTGATATGTTATCAATGGAGGAGGAAGCTCCAGTAATGGCATCGACAACGCGCTCCTGTATGCATCAAGCTGTTCAGCGTGTATCTTTTCCCTGTTTGCCATTATCTCTTCAACTATGGGCCCTGCCAATTGCCCGCTCGGGCTGCCGAAAGCATGTCCGCCGCAATTCAGTCCTGATTCTATCCTGTATTCAGAGACCCAAACGCCTTTGCTGGCCAGCAGCTTGCTCTGAACCCTCATAGACTTATAATCTGATATCTTAAGAATAACTTTTTTCTTCATCTTGCCGCTGTCATCTGGCAGAAAGTCCGGGAACTCCCTTATATAAGTGAACAGGGGCGGATTCATCCCGGCAGACAAGACTAAAGAAGATTCAAGCTTGCTGTTTGCAAAACCCCTCAAAGCAGCCATCGCCTCATTTAAGTCCTGAGAATCATCGCGCGCGAATGGCCTGTCCAGTTTCGTCATGATGTTGACATCAATCCTTCCTTTTGTCAGGCTGTCTTTCAGCATGCTTTCCAAGTCCGGGCTCTTAGTCTTCATGAATGATTCATACAATCCCCTGACTGGGTGCGTGGGAGAAAGCAGCTGGAATGCCAGATGGAGATCATTGAAGCCTCCATCCAGCGGCATGGTTCTCAACGCAGCCATCTGCCCTTCTACGATATCATCCACAAGATTGAGATACCTTGTTATGCGCCTTGCGCGATAATCCTCTTCTCCAATGTCTATTGGCTCATATTCAATATCAAAAATCTCAGAGTGATGCTTATACATCATCTCGATGACTTGGTCATGGACTATCGACATCACAGAATTGATACCAAACCTGGCAACCTTCGTTGCCGTGTCCAGGGTGTACACTATTCCCATGACGGGGATATGCCAGTCGTGCGATACCTTTAAAGTCATATCATTACCTTGAACCACAGGTAAATAATTATGTGTTATAAACATTTGGGTAAAATGTTTAAGCCATTCATCCATGATGATCTGTCGAAAATCTTTTAAGCTGAGCGATCTTTCCACTTATTATGAAGATAGCGATAATAGGCGGCAGCGGCCTTGAGAATCCTAGTATTCTAGCTGACCCTAAAGAGATAATTATTGACACACCTTATGGCAAATCTTCGCTGAAGACAGGAAAAATGTCAGGGATAGATGTTGTGCTTCTGTCAAGGCACGGCAGCGATCATTCACTGCCGCCCACACAAGTCAACAATAGGGCAAACATACATGCTTTGAAAGAATTGGGATGCACGCACATAATAGCGACGACGGCTTGCGGCAGCCTGAGAGAAGAGATAAAAAGGGGGGATATAATCATACTGGACCAATTCATAGATTTCACAAGGCACAGGAAAATATCTTTTTATGAGAAATTTGAGCCTGGCAACCTTGCTCATACGGCCATGGCAAACCCTTTCTCGGAGAAATTGAGAAAAGTATTGACCGATACATGCTCTGAGCTAGGGATAAAATGCCACAAGAAAGGAACGGTTATCACAATAGAAGGGCCGAGGTTCTCCACAAAGGCGGAATCAAGGATGTTCCGCGTCTTAGGTGCGGATGTTGTCAACATGAGCACGGCGCCTGAAGCGATACTAGCGAATGAGATAGGCATCCCTTATGCCGCAATTGCCATGAGCACAGACTATGACTGCTGGAAAGACGATGAAGAGCCTGTGACATGGCAGGCTATCATGGAAGTGTTCAAGCAGAATGTGGAGAAAGTAACGGAGCTGATAATAAACGCGATCCCGAGGATTGAAGGCTTCGACATTAAGTCAAAGATAAGGACTGTACCGAATTGGCCAAAACAAGGAATCATGTTCCGTGACATAACTACTCTTCTGAAGGATTCTGAATATTTCAGCAAGATTATCGAGCTGTTTGTTGAGCGCTATAAAAGCATGAAGATAGATGTCGTTGCAGGGATAGAATCGCGCGGCTTCATCACCGGCTCTGTGCTGGCGCACAGGCTGAACTTAGGTTTTGTGCCGATAAGAAAGGCAGGCAAGCTGCCCTCAGAGACAGTTGGCGAAGAATACGACCTTGAATACGGAAAGAACAGGATTGAAATTCACAGGGATGCCATTAAGCCAGGAAGCAAGGTCCTCATAGTAGATGACTTGGTCGCGACCGGCGGGACAGCGCTCGCCGCATGCAATCTCATAAGGAAGCTCCATGGTGAAGTTGTCGAGTGCTGCTTCATAGTCAATCTTCCGTATCTGGGCGGGAAGAAAAAGCTGGAGCAGGCCGGCTACAAGGCGTTCAGCATAACTGAATTTGAAGGAGAATGACAAATCTTTTAAGCTGAGCGGGCTTATCTTTCATTATGGCCCTTCCGATATACTGGTTTGCGACGGAAAATGACAGACTCTTGATAAACAGGATGACCTATACTCTTGTGAAAGTCGAGACAAAAGATGAAGGAATCCAGGAACATAGGTTCCTCTTTCTCGTTAATGGCGTCAAGGAATATTTTGTCCTTGACTTGCTGCATTACAAAGAGGCTGATATCCTTGACTCGAGCATGTACAAGATAAAGGTCGACAAAGAAAAGAAGACCTGGCACGATTCTTATGAAAATTTGGACAGTGTGGATGTAAGGGAGATA
>JAGVOV010000019.1 GCA_020052545.1 archaeon
CTCGCTATCCCAATAGATTTTATTGTTAGGGTTGAGTTAAGTTTGCTTATCACATGCTGGTCCTCAGCATAGTATGAGTGTGTCAAAGACAGCTTTTGGTCGCCTGGCTTCACTGCTATCGCGATGAAGCGATATGTGTCGTCTCCTCCCAGGATCGGCTGCGTCTGGTAGATAGTTCCGCCAGCGGCCTTTTTTGTCGTGAATCCCCAGGGCATGTCTTTCACAATCAGGCCGTCAGGCACGAAAAGCTCATAATTGAGGTCAAAGAGGTTCAGGAAGTCCGTGTTTGTCTTGATGTTGAAATCAAAGCCGACTTCATCGCCTATTTTGGCCGTTGTGATGTCCCAGTCTATCTTGTCGGTGAGGAAATCAGTTGAATATAATGTCAATGTCCCTGAATTGGCGCTGAATGGCTTCCCTTGGAATGTAAAAGTACCATTGCCATAATAGGCTGTCTGGCCGATTTTCATGGCCTTGATGTAATAAGTGAACGCGTACTCTTCTGAAGATTCAAGGCTGCCTATCAAAAGATTTATCGAATCATTCACAAATCTTCCCCTTGTTGTCGAGACAAATTCAAAATTATTCGGGATGGGCTCTATATATCTAAGATTGTCCATCCTGATGCCGCCTATGTTCTTGACTTTTGTCGTTATCTTTATGGTCTGGCTGATATTTGCCCTGTTTGAGGACACATCCCTGACGACATTCAATGAAGGCGCGAGCTTGTCTATGCTTATGGCAACCTTGCCTTTCAGTATCCTTGTCTTGTTCTCGATGCAGAAGCTGCCTGAAGTGAGGTTATAAGCATAGCTTGAGTAGCATATATAGAATGTGGACACCTGCCTGCAGTCGCTTATGGCAAGTATTGCAGAGTCTGTGACATTGGAGGAATTTACCATCACTATGAGGTTTTTTGTGGTTGTGTCGGAAAGCTCTATGTTGAAGTTATCGGAGCCAGATATTATCGTGGTGCCCCTGCACGAATCATAAGTTCCGCTGATGATAGACGTTGAAGCTACCCTCAAGGACAATGCCAACAAGAACACTAATAATACCACCGCTTTTTTCATATTTGCTTTAAAACTCCCTTTATATAAAAGTTTTTTGATTTAAGGGCCTAAGCAGGAGTATGTATTACCTGGATAAACAGGATTTGCGGCTGCGCTTCTTATGAAAAGATTTATATATAAGTTCTGACCTAGAACTCACAATACAACTGTTATAAAAACAAAAAAGGTGATTTGATGCATAAGAAAGGACAAGCTGCTCTCGAGTTTTTGATGACTTATGGGTGGGCAATTCTGGTTGTTTTGATTGTTATCGGCGCGCTCGCGTATTTTGGCGTGCTGAACCCGAACTTATTGGTGCCGGAGAAGTGCACTCTCGTCACAGGACTGAACTGCAAGGATTTCAAGGTGACTGATGGCACAGATACGGTCAACATAGCTCTGGAGAACGGCCTCGGCAAGAACATCTACGTCACCGATATAACTTTCAGGCAGGTCGCTGAAGGCATACCAGATTCATGCAGGAATGCAACAGGTGTAGGTGCAAATATTTGGCCGGCAGAAGCTCCAGGAGCTACTAGAGGCGGACTTTTAAGCAATGGCGCGTCCAGGAGTTTTAGCGTAGTATGCGTAATCCCCACTACCACTATCCAGAACAAGGGAAGGAAAGTCAAGCTGTCGTTGAATGTCAGCTACTGGTACACTGACAGCACAGTGGCCTTCACGCATATCGCGCAAGGCGAGATGCTGGCACTGCTGAATTAGGCTTTTTGCCTTTTTTTTCTCTCTTATTCTTTTTATTAGCAAAATTTAAATACAACGCTAGCCATAAAAGCCTAAAAGAGGTTTAACATGAAGAAAGCCCAGAGCTCAATAGAATACATAATGATAATTTCTTTCGGCCTCTTGATCATGCTTCCTATAACGTATTATGCCTACTCTTATGCTTCTGGCCAGACCGATGAGACGGTGCATTCCACCCTAAAAGGCATCGGAGACCAGATTGCGGACACTGCCGAACAGGTATATTATCTTGGCGCGCCATCCAAGATGACTATAGAAGCCAATTTTCCTGACACTGTGAAGGACATAACGATACTGGGTCAGAAAGAGCTCGTCTTCCACTTCGGTGACAAAAGGAATGAGATTGTCTTCATTTCAAAACCGCCCATTGTTGGGCCTTACCTTGTTACTAATGGGGCTGGAAATGAATGCCCGCTCTCGGGCATCAATGCTGCAGCTTGTTGGTCAAAAGGCAACAAGCAGGTGACGCTTGAGGCAAACTCAGACAACACTGTTTCTATCATACTAAGCTAAAATGAAAAAATCGCAGATGTCGCTGGAGCTCGCGCTGGTGATAGGCTTCATGCTCATTGTCCTGACTGTGTTTGTCTCGTTCATAAGCTCCAAAGTTGTTGACATTAAGAAGGAGAAAGACACAAAGATACTCCAAGACCTGACAAATGTGATAAAGTCTGAGATTGATCTTGCTGCCATATCAGAGAACGGCTATAGGAGGACATTCCAGCTGCCGCCTAAGCTTGACGGGGCAGATTACACCATAAAGTATGACAATGGCACCAGCACCGGCGGAAAATTCACCATCCTGACTACTTATTACAATGGCGACCCTGGAAATGAAGTTGTCATCTTTGTGGCGCCAAAGATATTTGGTTCTGGGCCGCTAAACACGATAAACAAAGGCAGCAACACCATAACAAAGAGCAATGGCTATGTGGTTTTCTTGCCATAGAAAAGTATTTATACAGTGCATATCCAAGAGAATAAAAAAGGGGAAAAATGAAGCATAAGGAAGCGCAGTTTATTTCCGTCGATGTGATAATAGCGACATTGATATTTCTTGCAGCTGTTGCTTTATTCCTTGTATTCCTCAATTCAGGCAGCGATAAGGACAAGGCTGAGAGCGTCAAGGCCGATGCGGAGCTGCTCCCAAGCCAATTGATCTCAAACAACCAGAGCGAAACCGCCATTGTTGTCAGGAACAAGGTTGACCTCTCAAGGCTCTCCAGCATCAAATCTCAGGATGTCACAGACTACAACCAGCTCAAGAGCAAGCTTGGCATCAAGAATGATTTTTGCATCTATTTTGTAGACAAGAATGGAAAGGTCGTGCCTCTTGAGGATTTTGTAGGCCTGCCGGATGTCTATGGGATAGGCAGCGACAGGGCCAATGTCAGCGGCTTCAGCTGCAAGCAGTAGCTTTAAATATCGGATTATTTTCTTCTCAACCATGGATGCGAACCTCAAATTTAAGCTCAAGAAATTCGTCAGGGAGATTTCTGGATTCAGGGCAAGGCACACA
>JAGVOV010000095.1 GCA_020052545.1 archaeon
CGAACGTCTCGTGCGCCTTTGATTTTATGAAGATAAAACTTTGAGACAGTGCCAAAAGTTTAAATAATGATTTCTAAAGAAAGGTATTATGGAGCACCTGCTTTACATCTCAATGATACTTCTCCTTGGCACAATATTCACTTTCATAGCCAAGAGGCTGAAGGTTTCCAGCATATTCTTCCTTGTCCTTCTGGGCCTTGTCCTTGGTTCTCTTGATTTAGTAGACCTTCCAATTGACCTTTTGACTGCGCTCAGCACAATAACTTTAGTGATAGTTGTGTTTGACTCTGTGGCCACATTCAAGATGACCGATTTCGTGAAGCTCTCTTTTCCTGCCTTGAGATTTGTGGTAATATTTTTTGTAATGAATCTGGTTATCATGACGCTTGCCACTAAGTATCTATTAGGTTATTTTTCTATAAGCATCGGATTCTTGGCTGCTGCAGCCTTCTCTGCTTTGATGTTCGGCATTGATGAGACAATCTCCCTGACTGTGCTTGGAAACACTAAGTCTAAAGTGGCAAAGATCCTTGAGATAGAGGCTGTCGCTAATTCTCCTTTCACAATCATTGTGCCGCTGCTCTTGTTAAGCCTTATTGACACAAATTTCAGCATCCTTGCGACCATCCTCCAATTTTGCCTGAGCATAATTGTTCCCATACTTATTGGGCTTGCCATAGGTTATTTCACTGTTTTCTTCCTCAGATATGAGCATTTCCAGGATATGGCCTATCTTCTTATATTGGCTTCCACAATCATCTCTTATGTCCTTTCGGGGCTTTTCGGTTATAGCGGTGTGTTTGCTGTCTGCTCGTTCGCCTACATTTTTGGCCATAGCAAAGTATTAGAGAAAGAAAAAGTGGAGAAACAAGCGGCAGTGATAGGGCAGCTTCTCATCATCCTTGTCTTCATCATGCTTGGCAGCCTGATTGCTTCTGAATCTAAGACGAGAAGTGCCGAGCAGCTGATCGCCGGCACTATCCTTTTCTTGATCTATCTGATAGCTAGATATGTGGCAGTCTATTCGAGCTTTCCTGGTTTTAATCTGAAAGAAAGGCTGTTCATGACATTTTCCGTGCCTAAGGGTGTTGATGTCGCTGTCGTTATATTGCTGATCATGGTAAATTATTCGGGCCCCGAGATCATGATTGTCAAGAATCTCGCCCTCCTGTTCGTGCTCTACAGCATCGTGCTCGGGACTATAACCGCCTCATTTGGGAAATGGTTCTTAGAATAGTTATTTTGTCGCGAGCTTTATATCACTGGCCTTTATCGTCTTTCTGCCTGCATGACTGGCCAGCTTTATCGCATTTGCCGCTATCTCTTCTGCTATCGCCTCGATTGTCGACTTCAGCTCCGCCTTAGCTCCATCAGAGACCCTTTCGGCGCCCGTAGATTTGAGGATTTTTTCCATCGCCGCCAGAGGAATAGACCGCTTTACTGCCATACCACCTCTGTTTTTTTCGAGATTTATAAAACTTTTGCTGTTTTGTTTTAGTAATTTATTTAAACACAAAAATCCAAATTTCTGGGATGAGCCTAAAGTCCAAGGGAATAAATGCTGAGCGCAGCTTACTGCATCTTTTCTGGAAGCTGGGTTGGGCATGCATAAGGGTCGCGGGCAGCGGCAGCATGAGACACCCGTCGCCAGATCTCCTTGCCGGCAATAATACAAGGAAACTTGCCATTGAATGCAAGGCTACAGGCCAGGACATACAATATTTTGATAAGAAAGAGCTGAAGGAATTAGTTGAATTTTCGAGGATTTTTGGTGCAGAGCCTTGGGTGGCCATCAAATTTGCCGGTTCTGAATGGGTATTTCTCAATCCAGAGGATTTAAAGGAGACAAAAAATGCCTTCTCTGCGACAAAAAAGGTGTGTGATATTAAGGGATTATCCATTAATCAGCTGGTTTCCTAATGGTAAGGTTTATATAGAAGGGAACCAATTTTTAGAGGGGGGTCAGATGGTCAAAATCTACAAAACTATTTTGATAAAGGAAGTCATCGGAGAGGACGTCATGCCTCTTGTGAAGCTCATTGACAACAGTAAGGAATGGAGTGAATTTGAGCTCGCAAGCAAGCTGAAGAAAGAAGTCAATGAGATAAGAAATCTCCTTTATAAGCTCCATAAACATAACCTAGTGGGTTTTAAAAAAAAGAAAGATGAGGAAAAGGGGTGGTATGTGTATTATTGGTTCTTCAATAGGAAGGGCCTTGGTCATGTTGTCAAAGATGCCAATACACAAAAGCTGAAGAAGCTTGTTGACAGGCTCGAAAGGGAGAAGCAGAACCAATTCTTCATCTGTAAAGATTTGTGCATAAGGCTGGATTTTGAGCAGGCCATGACATCTAATTTCTCATGCCCTGAATGTGGTGATGTCTTGCATCAAGAAGATAATTCTGGGAAGATAAAAGATATTGAAAAAGAGATATTTGTCCTGAAAGATATCAAAGATTGAAAAACCAGGGGTATTTTCTTTTTACTTCTTCGACCAATATGGCTGGCTTAAAGCCCCCTATCTCTGTGATTATGCTTGTGACGAGCTCTGGGTTCACAAGCTCAAAGGCAAAATTGTTTATCTTGACAGGAGCGGCGGGCCATATCTCTTCCTTAGGTCGCCTAGCTAAATCATCCTCAAAATTAAAATCGCCTGCAACGTCATATTTCCATGAATCGGCGCAGGCGTAAATCGGTATATGCAGCCTGTCTGCTATCTCGGCAAACATCTCACTGCCTACCTTGTTAGCGATTTTCGCGTCTTTTGTTATTGTGTCTGCCCCGATCATATAAACATCTGATTTTTTCAGCGCGAGCCTGGCTGCAGCATCTACAAAGTGCACCACTTTGATGCCCTCTTTTGCCAGTCTCTGTGATGTAAGCCTGCCTTCATAACTTGGCCTTGTCTCAGTATTGTAGACTGTAAAATCCTTACCCTGGTTTTTTGCCTCTGTCAAAGCGTTGATTATGGTTGAAGAATAGGCGTGTGTAAAAATTATGCTCCCTTTCTTTATCTTGTCTGCGGCGGCTTTTGCTATTGCTTGCTGGCTCTGCCCGTAATGATTAAGTATTGTTTCGATCTTCAGTTGGAGGTGTGATTTAAGGAGATTTTTCTCCTCTGGTTTGACATTAAAGAAGAGGTATCTCATAGAATTTTTTAATAAGGGTTGTGTTGGCCTTACTTTTAGAAAATTCCGCTGATGGAGCAGTAATATCTCCAGCAAATCGTCTTTCCTATGATTTGCTATTACCTCTTTTAAAACCAGGATTGAGCTGCGGGCGATTTCCTCTGCCCCTACGGCCTGGCCTTTCGGCTTCATTTTGAAACTACTTTCTCTTCCTTATCGCGCGTTCAATCTTCTGCTCTTCTCTTTCTATCTTTACCTCTTCGCGCGCTACCCTGCTTGTCATCTTCTCTATGTTTATATCAATTCTTGCTATTCTCCTCTCAAGCAGAACGAGGATCCTTAAGCTATAAACGACTGCGGCCAGCGTTCCAATGATTATCGCCAGTGTCACGGTCAATTGTGGATCGGTTGCCATTTTTATACCTCCTTTTATTATTAATTTGTTGTTAATGTCAAATTCGTCTGCAAAGTATAAATAACTTTGTTTTTATTTATAAATGGTAAACATATATGCCCACCCTAATATTTCGTCTGGAGCCTAATATTTCGTCTGGAGTTTTTTGTCATTTATTATTATATTATTATTTACAATATTGTAAATAAATAAATAAATAGAGGACAAAAAAACCGACACAATTTAAAATATAAGTTCCAGTGGAAGTAATGGGGGGCGTCAACCATAAAAAACAGAAAAGGTTAAAAAAAGGAAGGCAAAACCATAGTATATGGAAAAGAAACTTCAAAGGTTTTTTGAAAGGTATATATCTAAAGATTCCCTCTTTGTTGACAAAAAAACGCTTCTCTCATCACACACCCCAGAAAACGTCGGATATAGGGAACAGGAAATAAACCAGATGGCAAACATACTGGCGCCATGCCTGAAGAACGAAAAACCCTCAAACCTTTTCATCTACGGGAAGACAGGGACAGGAAAGACGTTATGTACTTTACATATTCTCAATTATATAAATAAGATAGCCACTGAGAGGAAGCTTCCGATTAAAACAATTTATATAAATTGCAAGATGAGAAAAGTTGCAGATACAGAATACAGGCTGATGGCGCATCTCTGTAGGGAATATGGGAAAGAGGTGCCGCCGACTGGTCTCCCAACACAAGAGATATACAAAATTTTCTTTAATGAGATAAGCAAAAAAGAAGAGCAAGTGTTAATAGTGCTTGACGAAATAGAACAATTAGTCAAAAAAGCCGGCGACGATATATTATATAACCTAATCAGGGCGAATACGGAATTAAGTTCACAAATCACTTTGATCGGAATCTCAAACAACGTTGTTTTTTCTGATCATCTCGATCCAAGAATAAAAAGTTCTCTTTCAGAGGAAGAGCTGTTTTTTTCACCTTATAATGCGATACAGCTACAAAGCATACTGAAAGAGAGAGCAGAGAAAGCATTCAAGCCAGGGACTTTAGAAGAGGGGATGATTGAGAAATGTGCTGCATATGCGGCACGGGACCATGGTGACGCGAGACGCGCCATAGAATTATTAAGAGTCTCAGCAGAGCTGGCAGAGAGGAAGAATGAGCAGAAAGTCAGTATTGGGCACCTTGATGAGGCAGAAGAGAAGATAGAGAAAGACAGGGTCATAGAGATCGTGGCGACGCAGCCAAAACAATACCAAGCGGTGCTCCTCTCTATCATCTCAACACCAAACGGCAAAAACGAAGTGTTCACTGGTGACATATATAAAAAATATTCAGAGATCTGCACAAGGGCAAAACTGAGGCCGCTAACACAGCGAAGAGTGTCTGACATTATCGTAGAAATGTCGGTATTTGGCGTCATCGACGCAAGGGTCATATCAAAAGGGCGTTATGGCAGGTCGAAAGAGATAAAACATTCTTTGTCAGATTCTTCAATCCCAAAAATAAAAAAGATGCTGATAGAGAGCCTGAGGTTGGAATGACGCAGATTCTCGAGACAAAAAAAGAGATTGTGAACCGGCTCATGGAAGGCGGCGTCCTAATAGGCCCCGAATTCCTGGAAAAGCTGAATTCTGCTGATGAAAATGAACTAAGCTCATTCATAGAAAAGATCAGGATCAAGAACCTCCAAGAGCTTGAGAAGGCGGCAAACAGCTTCCTGCATGGCGAAAGTGCAGTGAAAGAAGAGAAGCAGGCAAAGTCCATAAAAATCATTTTTTCGTATGAAGGAGGTCCGAAAAAGCTAGGTATGTCAGATTTCATCGACTATTTTAATTCAAGATTTGTGCAGATTGAGAAGATGCTGCACAATAGGGCAGAAATGGCGAATGCAACATCAATAAAGAGGGTCAAGCTGAAGACCGAGAAAGAGCAGGTGGCAGTCATAGGTATGGTGAAGAACAAACAGGAAATGAAGAACGGGAATTTGGCGATAATGATAGAAGACCAGACAGACGAAATTAGTGTGTATGTGAACAAGAACAAGCCAGAGCTGTTCAACTTCTGTAAGGACATCGTATTGGACGAGATAATCGGCGTCGCAGGCATGGCAAGCAACAAGGTGATATTTGCCTCAAATATCATTTTTCCAGACATACCCAACCAAGAGCTCAAGAAATCCCCGATAGAGGAGTATGCGGTGCTGATAAGCGACCTTCATTTTGGCTCAAAACATTTCCTGAAGGAAGAATTCTCAAAATTCATCAGATGGATAAGGGGAGAATTTGGGACAGATGAGCAGAGGGAGATCGCAGGAAAAGTGTCTTACCTTTTCATCGCAGGAGACTTGGTTGACGGTGTTGGGATTTATCCTGGTCAGGAAGACGACCTGGAAATAAAGGACATCTATCAGCAGTATAAAGAATTTGCGAATTTCTTGAAAGAGATACCAAGCCAAATCAAGATAATAGTCTGCCCGGGAAACCATGATGCGATGAGGGTCGCAGAGCCTCAACCTTTGCTTTACAAAGATTTTGCGGAGCATGTCTGGAACATTCCTAACATCATAATAGTAAGCAACCCTTCCTATGTCAATTTCGGTGCCACAGATAACTTCCCTGGCTTCAACCTGATGTTCTATCATGGCTACAGCTTCCCGTATTATGCAGAAAATATAGAATCTATAAGGCTTGGCGGCGGGCAGGAGAGGCCGGATCTTATCATGAAATCGTTGCTCCAGAAAAGGCATCTTGCCCCAACACACACAAGCAGCCTCACAATCCCGGACATCAAGAAAGACTCGCTTGTCATATCTATGGTTCCAGATTTTTTTGTATCTGGCCACATCCACAGGGCGTCTGTCACCAACTACAAGAATGTGACCATGCTCAACTGCTCATGCTGGATCCCAGCATCTGACTTTCAGATGAAGCTCGGGCTGAATCCACAGCCGGCAAGGGTGCCAATAATCAATCTGCAGACAAGGCAGGCAAAGATACTGAAGTTTTAAAATGGAAAGAAGCAAAGAGATGCAGGAATATTTTGACGGGCTGAATAAGATACTCTATGCGGCCTTGGACATCGCCAACAAAGCAAGAGCCATGGATATAGACCCTGAACCAAAAGTTGACATCCCGATAGCAAGGAATATGGCAGAGCGTGTTGAAGGATTGATATCTGCGGTAGCGCCACAGCTTGTGGGTTCTGGAATCACAATAAGGATTGCGGAATTAGAGAAGATTTATGGAATATCGGCCTGGGAAGTCGCGTTGATAATGGCAGAAGAAGTGGCTAAAGAAAGATTCTGCAAATTCAAAGACAAGAGGGAAGCGATGGAGGTGGGCATAAGGACTGGGATGGCCTACAACACGAACGGCATCGTTGCCGCACCCCTTGAAGGATTCATAGAACTTAAAGTGAAGAAAAGGAAAGACGGCCAAGATTACCTTTCACTCTCTTACGCCGGCCCCATCAGAGGCGCTGGAGGAACAGCTGCGGCATTCTCTGTCATCATTGGAGACTACGTGAGGAAGAAGATGGGCTACCTGCCTTATGATCCTACAGAGCAGGAGGTGGAGCGCTTTGTGGCAGAGGTACGTGATTATCACGAGCGCGTCACAAATCTCCAATATAACCCTAGCGAAGAAGAAGTCAGGTTTCTCGCCCAGCATATCCCGATTGAGATTAATGGCGATCCAACAGAGAAATTCTCTGTGAGCACACATAAAAATCTTGAGAGGGTCGAGACAAATCTCATAAGGGGAGGGGTATGTCTTGTGATTGCGGAAGGATTGGCACAGAAGGCGCCAAAAATATGGAAGAGGCTCTCCAAATGGGGTAAAAAATTTGATCTTGACTGGGATTTCCTAGAAGAATTTCTGGAGCTCCAGAAGATAAGGAAAGCCCAGAAGAAAGTGAAAGAGAAGAAGGCAGAGCTCATTTCGCCCAATCTCACATACATCAAAGACCTTGTTGCCGGAAGACCGGTGCTTTCCTATCCAATGCAAGAAGGCGGCTTCAGGCTACGTTACGGAAGGACAAGGATTTCAGGTTATTCTGCGGCATGCATACATCCCGCAACAATGGTCCTGCTGAACAAATACATAGCTGTTGGCACACAACTTAAGGTTGAACGTCCGGGAAAAGCGGCAGCAGTGACGGTGTGCGACGAGATAGACGGACCAATAGTGAAGCTGAAAGACGGCAGTGTGGTAAAAATCGAGAAAGAAGGGCAGGCAAGACAGATTCTTGGTGATGTGGAAGAGATAACTTTCCTTGGTGACATACTCTTCAATTATGGCGATTTTTCTGAGAACGGCCATAGGCTTGTTCCATCTGGCTATTGTGAAGAATGGTGGGCCCTTGAGCTTGAGAAAGCGACAGTAAAAACTTTTGGCAGCCTAGACATAAAAAAAATATCGTCATTGACGGGGATAGATGAAGAAAAGCTGGAGCAATTGCTGAAAAATCCCATAAAGACAAAGATTAAAGCAAGCGAGGCAATGGAACTATCAAGAAAGCTAAAAATCCCAATGCACCCGGAATACACATTCTTCTGGAAATCTATCAGCAAAGA
>JAGVOV010000180.1 GCA_020052545.1 archaeon
AAAAATTCGTTCGCCACGTATTTTTTATTTTTCTTAGAAGAAAAAGATTGCGTCCCTCGGTCTAAAGACCGAGGTCAAATCGACCGATTAATTTATAAACCATCGGCCTTAACAGGATGCTATGCAATGTGATATGTGCGGCGGTAAAAAAGCCGTCATGGTCTCTTTGATAGAGGGTGTTGAGCTCAACACTTGTGAGGATTGCGGCAAGTTTGGAAAAAGGGTGAAAGTCCTAGTCGGCCAGAAGCAGGCAATCGTCCATCAAGCTAGGCAGATGGCCAGGCCAAGAGAAAATGAGAAGATAGTAATCATGGTCCCAGGATATGCAAAGATGATCAAGCAGGCCAGGGAGAAAATGGGATTGAAGCAGGAGGATGTGGCGAAGAAAATTTCTGAAAAGGAGAGCCTTTTGCATAATATTGAGAGCGGCCACCATGAGCCTGATGTTGAGCTTGCAAAGAAGCTCGGGAGATTCTTTCACATAAAGATAATCGATGAGATAGAAGATAAGGGAGATCCGCAGGAGCAGGGCAAAAGTCCGGGAAGCCTTACTGTGGGGGACCTCATAAATATAAAGAAAAGATAGGAAGATATATTATTGCCACAGTCACGACAGCCCATGTGAACAGCGCCAGGACCATCCTTAAATCGACAAAAGTCAATTCAGGTTTTCTTGCGACATTTGAGCCGGAATTTATCAACTGCAGATATCTGAAGATCAAGTAGAGGACTATTGGCAATGTTGCGATGAGCCTTGTGTTGACAGCCACGATGTAGATGCTATAGGCAATCACTATTGAGTTTGCGGTTATTATCAGTAAGGCATTTGTTATCTCTGGGGTGTAAGATTTAAGGGTCTTATTGGTCAAAAAAGCCCTCTTTCCCAGGAGCATGATCTCTGATTTCCTCTTGCCGACAGCAAGGAAGAGCGCAACAAAGAAAGGTATCAGTATGAGCCATGGCGACACAAACACCGAGATTATCACGGCTCCTGACACGGCACGCAGCACAAAATTCACGGCTATGGCCAGGACATCAAGGAACGGCTCTCCCTTGAGCCAGAATGTGTATGTTGTCGTCACCAGGAATATCAGTATTATGTAGCTAAGGAACTCCCTTTTCAAGAAGAAAGCTATAAGGACTGAAACTGCGAGAAGGATTGATGCATAGAACCATGCTTCCAGAACCCCTATTTTTCCGGATGCTATCGGCCTGCCTTTCTTTTCCGGGTTGAGCTTGTCTTTGTCCCTGTCTATTATGTCATTTATGATGTAGTTTGCGCTCGAGACAAGGCAGAGCGAGATGAAGCCTAAAGATACCATGGCCAAATCATTCAATTTAAACAGGTGGAAAGAGAACAGCAAGGCCAGAAAAACTACTAGGTTCTTGTACCATTGCCTTGGCCTTATCAGCTTGATGATTTCCATAATGGCATATAATTGCAGAAGGTTTAAAAATTTATGCTTCAATTAAGGCGGTCTGTCCAGCATCTATTGTGAGGCATTTGGTCGTTTTCCAGATAAAACAGAATCTACCTTTCTGCCCAAAGTTCTTGGCGTAAAATCTGTCTGAGTCTTCAAAATAATTCCCTTCAAGGGTGTAGCTGCCAGAGTTATTGAAGCCGATAGTTAAAGCGTAAAAGCTGCCGCCTTTGATGTAATTTATGCTGAGTCTTCTGTTTTCGAATGACTCTTTGACATTACTTAGGAAGGAATCCCAGTCATCCGCCTCTTTGAATGTCATGATCTGCCGGTCTTTCTGCATAAATTCTATGAAATTGTATAGAATCTCAAAATCCCTCCTTTCGTATAACCTATGAAAGTGGAATGCAAAAATCACCATGTCTTTCTTCAATGCGGAATATTCTGATATCAATGCGTCGTAGTCCTTTATGCTCGGCTGCTGTTTACCCCAATCGGCTATGTCTGATATGTCTTCGTTGAATCTCCTGAACTTTTTTGTATATAAGTTTGGATCGTAGGCGGCAGATGAATACATTGTGAAATTAAGCTTCTCAAGAACCAGGCTTGTATTCTTATCTGAAGTGTCGTAGGGCGGCGAAAATACCTCTATTCTCTGACCAAAATAGCCCCCGAGAATATTTTTCCCTTCCATTATCTCGCTAAGCTGCAGGTCATAAGGCAACCCTACAAATTCTGTGGATTCTATTGCCTTTTGGGTTTCATGCTTGTATCCGTGCTGTATGATATAAAATAGCCCAGGATTCTCCCTGAAGTAGCCAATCACGAGGTTTCTCCTTTCTTCAGTCAGGTTACGGAAGAATATTGGTATCACATTAAGGTTTATCTTCATGCCGTGCTGAACAAACCATGGTAATAATTTTTCCATGGCTTCAAAATTTCTAGGCTCCCCGACATCATCCATCCTTATTATTGCTATCGGCCTGCCACCAGGATAGTCGAGCACCCTCTGGCTGTTATGATCGACCCTAAAGATGTAATAATTGATGCCTGAAACGTTTTTCTCCGCTACGATGGCCGTTTTTTCTTTAAGGCCGTTTATTATCTCATTCCTTACCACAAGGCAATCTAAATCCTGGGGGGGGCAGGGTATATCGCCATCAGAGAATATGATATAATCAATATCTGTTGAAGATAAGGTTTCTTGGATTACCCTGTAAATATCCCTGTAATTCGTGTATAGCGGGATTAATTTGACATCCCCGAAAGCTGCAGGTAATGGGGTCGAACTTAATATTGTCTTGCCATTGAAATCGTTCTTGAGGCCAAAGTACAGGAGTTCGCGTTCAGTCATCTGCCTTGGCTGCCATGAAACGTAATCTTTGATAATCATGACAGATGACATAAAAGATGCTATTATTACCAACATCACTATGCCATACGCGATCTTTTTTGGCATTCCATGGAACCTTTCTGTAATTGAAAACAAGCCGTAAAATGATATCAAAAACATGAATGGCAGGAAAGAGATTGTATATCTTATGTCATGAAATGCTAACGATTGGTAATATGCAAATGATAGCAGGAATGCCAGTGTTATGATATGCTTTTCCTCAAACTTCTTTCTTAGCATCTCGCGGATTGAGAAATATAGGCCGGCCAGGACAAAAATCAGCAGTGCGGATTCTCCAGGTAAGAAATTGAAATAAAACAGCCATGATTTGTTCGCTGCCGGGGCGGTTTCAAGTATCTGGTTGATGACTGCGCTTGCTCCAACAAAAGGGCTCATAAAATCACCATCATACCGGTAATAGTTGAAGATTAGGAAAGGGACCAAGACAACTGCAAATCCGCCAAAAAGCGCGGCAGAATTTTTCAGGAACTTTCTGAAATCTTTCTTCTTAAAATTTATTAGGAGCCATAAAAAGAAGACTGCCAGGATTATGCCCTGCGGGAACCTTATCAGGAAAGATATCCCTACAAAAAGTCCGGCAAGAAAATATTTTGCCCTCGACTCTGAAGTAAAATAATATATTGAGAGTAGGCAAAAGAATGTTGAAGGTATCTCATTGTAATGGATATGGGAAAATTCAAAGAATATTGGCACGAAAGAATAGAAAAGGCTTGATAGCAGGGCAATCCTCTCATCATAGAACCTCCTGCCTATAGTATATATGAGCAGCACAGAGGAGAGGCTGAACAGGAGCACAAGGATCCTTCCAAAAAATATGGGATCCAGGCCCATTTTCCATAAGGCACCGAGCATCATTGGCCATAATGGCGGCCTGAAGTATTCCCACAGGCCGATATGGCCAAGGCTGAAGATAAATTTCCCCATGCCAATGTAGACTGCAGAATCCCACCAGATCTCAGGGCTTTTGAAGAAAAACGCAAGCCTGGCCAGGAATGAAATTAGGAGTATCGCTATTATCCATCTGTATTTTCCCAAAAACCCCATAATCCTAGAACCACTAATAATCTTTATATAGTTTTCTTTTTTATCCTCATATATGGACAAGGCTGCGTTGAAGGTGGTTGAATGCTATGACAGCTTGCTGGGCAGAGCCTATGCTTATCTTCGTTTTAAGATAGCCCCTATTGAAAAGGTGAAAAAATTTGTGCCTAAAAAAGGCAGCATCCTTGATGTCGGCTGCGGTTATGGGGTTGCCGCAGCATATATTGCCATTAAATCAGGTAAGAGGCATGTTGTGGGAACTGACTTTAATGAGAAAAGGATTGCTAAAGCAAAAAAGTCGTTTGAAAACCTAAAAAATGTGGAATTTTTCTTTGAGGACCTTATTAGCGCAAAATCAAAGAGAAAATTTGACTGCATCCTGCTGATTGATGTCGTTCATCATGTTGAATCCGGCAGACAGAAAGGCCTTTTGGAAGCATGCCGGAAGCATCTGAGGACTCATGGGGTAATGATAATCAAGGACATAGACAGGAAACCTGTGATGAAATACTTGTGGAATTACCTGCACGACTTCTTGCTGAATGACGGGCCCTTGTGTTTCAACAGCCATGAAAAATTATGCGGCATGGCAAAGAAGGCCGGATTTATCGCAGAATATAAGGAGCTTGGGAATTTTTTCTATCCGCATTTTATGCTGATATGCAAGGCTAACTAGAGCATTCCTGTTGGGGATTTTTAAAGCTCTGGCAGATTATCGTCCCAAGAATGTCCCTTTCAACGACGCCTTCATATTTCTTGCCGTTTATT
>JAGVOV010000090.1 GCA_020052545.1 archaeon
GATCCGCTGACTCCTCATCCACCAGATCCAGGCGTGAAACCAGGGCCAAGTCCCATACCAAGGCCGCCAGATGCGCCGCCTAAGCCGCCGATACCTGATGACCAAGAAATCTTTGTCGACCTTTCGCCTAACTTCAACAGCATAAGGAGTCAGGATGGCATAGGAGCGTGCACAGCTTTTGCAGCGACTTCAATATTCGAATATATCATGCACACTGGCTATTCGCAGCCCAAGACTTACCTCTCTCCGCTCTATCTTTATTACAGGTCAAGAGAGGCAGTTCATGAAGAGAACCTTGATCAAGGGGCCTATCCAGACTCACCCTTATATATCCTTACAAACCATGGCGTCTGCTTTGAGAATGTCTGGAGATTTGAGCCGAGGCCAAGTGAGAAATTCAGGCAGAGGCCTGATGAAGCTGCGACAGGCGATGCAGCTGGGAAGAGGGTCATACAATACATGGGACTGCCTCGCAACGACCCAGACCAATGGGTGCACGAGCTTCTCGCGAAAAATCCTGTCTATATGGGGATCTCAGTCCCTGATGACTTTGATAATTATAGGGGCAGGCTCTATCAGAATTTCCATCCCTCAGTGAGTAGGACTTCCGGGCATGCGATGGTGATTGTAGGATATCATTCACATTACCCTTATGATGGAAGGGGAATAAAGGCATTCAAGCTGAGGAACAGCTGGGATGTGACATGGGGCGAGAATGGCTACGTCTGGATGCCTGCCGAAATCCTTGTCGCGCTTATGAATTCATCCCCTTCAGTGCTGCGCGGCTGGAAGCGGGAAAGGCAGGCAAATTACAAGATAATAGGCAGGGTCATATTCGACAATGATTATGATGAAAGTTTGAGCGGAGCAGAGCTCTACAGCAGGGCTGATGTCACGAATCCTGTGCCTGAGGATGACCATGTGTTCTTTGCCGGAGCGTTTGCGCAGATGGCCGGCAACATCGTCAAGCTTGTCGAAATAGAGGTGAAAGACAAGCGCGCAAGGTTCGAGCTCAACTTCGAGGCAGATGCTGCCGCGTTCGAGAAATTGACAGAGCTGCCGAAAAGATTTCCAGTGCTCAAAGGCATCGATTTCACAAAGCTCGCGCCAGGGATTGTTGTTTACAAGAGGACTAAAGGAGAGGAAGAATATTTTTTCCACACGACAGACTTCAAGTACAGCAAAGCAGGAAGAGGAGGGGAAGGCATCCATAATCATCCTGACAACCCGTGCTCATCCCTGCTTAATCAGGAACTGAAGCATTCTGGAGTGCCGATAATATTGTCAGAGAGGCACAATACTGAGGAAAATGTCATTGTGCCGGTGATGCCTTATGAAGAAGAGATAGAGCGGGAGCTCCTGACGCTTGAGAAATTCATGGAGAAGCTGAAGCAGCATCTTGAGAAATATCCGGATGTCGACAAAAAAAATACAAAAGATCTTTTGGAATTCATGAAAAATGTCTATCTTGACGTCAAAGCTGTCGATCCAAAAGAGAAATTTGTCATAAAGAAGGTTAAGAAAGAGATCGATGAGCTTGCCAAATTGCTTGTCGAGGCGCTAGACATCCTGCACCAGAACCATTTCTTCAAGAATGTGAAGCAGGAGGAGCTCTCAAAGCATGACAAAGACGTCAAAGAGCTCAATGAGCTTGTCAAGAGCCTGAAGCACCATCTGAGAGAGATAACGAAGATTGATGAGATGAAGGATTTTGAGCACCTGAAGCAGGCTTTCGAGAATTTCTTCAACGGATTCCTGCAGCTTCTGCGCAAGGTTGAAGACTTGCATGGGAAACTGCAGCGTTAAGAAGAATCAAGGAAACAGGAACATCCTTCTCTGGCTTATGACATTGGGAGAACTGAAGTCAAGGTTTGCCTGGCTGCCGGTCTTTGGCAGTATGTTGATCTTGATGCTTTCATCCTCTGTGACTTGTCTCGGCGATTCCAGGCAGATTCTCGCGACATCCCCTATGGTAAGATAACTATCCATATGGTTTGAGCCGTTTATCAGATATTGCACGGTATAATTGCCTTCTCCCGTTGCCTGGTTTGACCTGTAGCCTGTGCCAGAATCGCTTATGCATCCTGCATTCTTATATGCCAGGTTGACGGATTTATCCTTCAGGCTGAAAGACACCAGGGCATCAGTGAATTTTATCGGATCAGAGCCCGGAGCAAGCTTCAAAGTTATGAAGAAATCAGTCAGTCCGCCTGACGAGCCGTTCTCTGCGAAGATCTGCGTCACTGTTATCGATGTCGACACCTGCACCTTGCTCCTGTCTCCGGTCTGCAGCGCCTTGTTCTGCAATGTGCCCGCTGTCTGTATAAGGACGCCGGCAGCTATCGCCGCAACAAGGATCATGGCTATGAAGATAATCAATGTTCCAATGCCCATATCCCCTTTTTTTTCCATCAGCCTCAGTCCTTTTTTTTGATTACAGTCCTTATTAAATGCTAAGTATATAATACAATAGCTACTCTACAGGTTTTCCGGCCGGCTGAGAGAAATATAGGGAAACTTTAAAAACATCCAATCTAAACAATATACGCGCGGGGGTAGCGAAGCCTGGCCAAACGCGCAGGACTTAAGGCGCAAGCAAGAAATCCTGTCCCTTAGTGGGTCCGAGGGTTCAAATCCCTTCCCCCGCAGCTTTTTATTCAGCTTCGCTGAAAAAAACCTGGGAAAAATCGGATAGTGCTATTGGTAAGGCCAATAGCACCAGCCTCTTTCTATCAAATTGTCGGAAACTTTAGTTTCCGAGCATGCTCAGAAGCTTCGCTTCTGACACTTTCGAAAAGATTTGGTGGGAATCCCTTCCCCCGCATTTTTTCTTGACGATTTCACAATGCAGGTTTCCTTTTGGCAAGCTTTAAAAAGATGTGAAAAATAGTTATTTTATGGAAAATGTCATGGGGCCAAGTGAAGCGCAGATAGAAATATTGGACAGCATAGACCCTATGATAAAGAAGCTCACAGAAGAGCACGTCTCAAAGTATCCAAGGAACATAGTCAAGAAAGACCTGCTCTATCTTCTCCCTCCAAAAGCTAGATATGCCGAAGAGAGCAAAGAGCGGCCAAGACACTGGCTTCCTTCCCAGATACTGCCGCCATTGGACTTCAGCGATAAAGGCGACTTAGAATGGATGGTTGATTTCCAGAAGAGGGCAAAAGGCATCCCTGATTCTGTGAGGGTTGCGCTTGCGCTCAACATAATAACTGAGGAAGGCCTGCCGCATTTCCACAGGATACTTGCGCAGTCGCTCGGTCAGAACTCTTCCTTGTCAGCATGGAACAACCTTTGGACTGCAGAGGAAGACACTCATGGCACGACGCTTGGAAGATTTGCCCTTTATTCAGGAATTTTAGAGATGTTGTCTCTCGAAACTGAGCAGTTTGAATACTTGAGAAAAGGGTTCACACCCAGATGGATCGGCAACCCATGGAAGCTTTTTGTCTACACATCGCTGCAGGAGATGGCCACCAAAGTCTCGCATGAGAACACAGGAAAGATTGTGGAAGACATCGACCCATTGTTCAATGAGCTCACCGGCATAATAGCGAGAGACGAGGCGAAGCATTATGCGTTCTACATGAAGATTTTCAAGGAAATAATCCAGAGAGATCCTAATGAGACCTTGAAGGCGGCCACAGAGCTGATGCCAAGTATCGACATGCCAGCTGTCGCAATCTCAAACTTCACGAAATATGCTGATGTCGTCGGAAGGCTGCAGATTTATACATTATATAACTATATTGAGATTGTCAGTACGCTCATCAAGAGCTGGGGGATAGATTCTGAGATTCAGGGCCTTGATGATTATGGAAAGAAGGCACAGGATGAAATATTGAAAGTGCCTGAAAGGGTCAGGGGAGCAGCAGAATATTTCGCGCACAGAAGAAAGGCGAAAAGCTTCAGCTTCCCGGTCATCTATGGAAGGACAATAGAGCTTAATTGAAAAGCCCCTTTATCTCTTCTCTAAAGCCAAAGTAATAAATCAACGCCAAAGAGATTAAAATCACAATGA
>JAGVOV010000133.1 GCA_020052545.1 archaeon
ACCCTATTACAACGTTGCATTAGTAGCTTATGACTGCAAAGCCAACTGTGCAGAAGGCGAGACCTGGACAGGAACAACATGCCTGACAAACTGCCCGGCTATGCAGGAGAATACTGCCAACATAGGCTGTGTGACCCAATCAGCGATGAATGTCGTCCTTCAACTGCCTTCAGGCTCATACACGACAGACACAGACAAATACTGCGCAGCAGGCTCATGCAGGTTCTGCGCTTCAGGCCTGAACTGGTGCGGTGACGGAGAAAGCGGAGGCGGATGCCTGAATCTGCAGTCCGACAGCAGCAACTGCGGTGCCTGCGGCAACACTTGCAGCGCAGGCTTCACTTGCTCATCTGGCAATTGCGCCGATACCCAAAAGCCGATAAGCAGCGTGACTTCCTTCAGCGACAGTGCAGTCCTCAAGACACAGCCAGGAACATTTTCAGGCTCAGCCTCAGACAACAATGCTTTGAGCAAGGTCGAAGTCAGGCTAAAAGATACAAGTGATGACTTGTACTTCAGCAATTCTTGGTGGCATGAAGATGAAGTCTGGACACAGGCTTCAGGCACGACAACTTGGGGAGTCGGGGCATCATTCGCTCTGACAAACGGCCACACTTATGAGGTATGCTCAAAGGCCACAGACACAGCAACCAACATCCAGTCGCCGTTGTCATGCAAGTCTTTCACATACAATAACTGTGACTTAGGCCAGTCAATATGCGGCACGTCATGTTTTGATCTCACCACAGACAACAGCCATTGCGGCGTCTGCGGCACATCATGCACTTCAGGACAAGGATGTGTATCTGGAGTCTGTAAGGACCTTTGTCCGGATGGGCAATATTATGGAGATTACGTAGGGTGCTTGGGCACTAATGTTTTGACAGCCAATGTTGTGGCGACAGGATTCGACGTCTTAAATCCGCCGACAGTGACTTACATCAAAGACCCTTCAAAATACTGCCCGGGCTCTTCGAAGATCGATCCAAAATCCTGCTTTAAATGCATCACCGGCTATAAATACAGCGAGGGCGATTGTGTAGCGGCCGCGACTCTTCAGCCTAACATCTGCGCTGACACAGATACAGGGAACGATATTTCAGTCAAAGGCACCGTCTCAGGCTATGTCAACAATGGTGCTTACAGCGATTCAGATTCATGCTCAACCAGCAGCCTCGTGCAGGTAGACTGTAGCAATAATAATGTAGAGACAACGACAACATCTTCATGCCCTGGCGGAAAGGCTTGCTCTGGCGGCATCTGTTCATGTCCAGCAGGCCAGACAGACTGCAGCGGCGTCTGCAAAGATCTTAGTTCAGACGCCTCATATTGCGGCGACTGCACCAAATCATGCACCTCCGGTCAAGTTTGCGGCAATGGCGCCTGCGGCGTTTCATGCGGCAATACAGTATGCCAATCAGGCAAGGTTTGTGATGGCGTCTGCAAATATCCTTGTCCATCAGCTTCTTATGGCGGCGATAGTGCTGGCTGCCAGACGGAATGGAACTCTATTGATGGTACAGCCAATGTGGTGATGGCGACAGGGTTTGACATAGCACCACCAGGACCACCACCAAAATATTATTTTGACCACGCTTATTATTGCCCTGGCTCAACTTCCAAAATAGGGATTGCATGTATGAAATGCAACTCAGGCTACAAATGGGATGGGACAAGCTGCGTGCCGAGCAACCAGATTGTGGCCGATATCTGCATAGACTCAGATACTTCAAATGACAAGCATGTGAAAGGCACTGCTTCAGGCAATCTCGATGGGAGCAGTTACTCCAATTCAGACTCGTGCAGCAATGGCCAGCTGACACAATACAGCTGCAGCGGCGCTTCTCTGACAACAGGCTCGCCGGAAAGTTGCGGCACGAATGAAGTATGCAGCAATGGCGTCTGTGATTGTGCACCTGGAAAGATTAAAGATGCACCTATAGGGTCTTATGTATGTGTTGATTGTGTTATTGACAGCCAATGCACTGGCGGAACATACAATGTCTGCAGCAGCAACCATTGCTGCTCAGCCGGCGTCATTGAGCACTGGAGCAGCGCGAAAAATCAGTGCGTCCAGTGCGAATCAGACGGTGATTGCGGCGGAAGGACTACATGCAAGACAGATGCTGGCGCAGGCCAATATACATGCCAGTGCCCGGCTAATTCAGCATGGAGCGGGACAACGAACCAGTGCGAGTGCAGCCCCGGAACTGCCAACTGCGACGGTAACTGGGCTAATGGATGTGAAATGAGCACCGCAACAACAAGCAACTGCGGTGCCTGTGACAATGTATGCGGAGCAGGGCAGTCGTGCGTCAATGGCATCTGCGGCGGTCAAGCATGCGGAAGTGGAACTTGCACAGCAAGCCAAGTTTGTTCATCAGGGAATTGTTTGGAAATATGCCCTGCAGCAGAATATGCTTCAGCAAATGCCGGATGTTATAATGTAATAACTCCGAAAGGGGACGACGTAACGGCGAAGGTTGTTGCGACAGGCTTTGATGTCTATGTTCCCCCTGTGGATCCAAGATATACATTAGACCCAAATAAATATTGCTCAGCTGGAATCTGCAAGACATGTAAAAGCGGCTATCTGTTTGATGGGGATGAATGTATAAATCAATATAACATCATCTATGATGAATGTGGAGATGATGACTCCTCAAACATAAAAGCTTTCAAAGGAACTGTGGGAGTTGCAAAAAGTGGAGAGATAACCACCATTACAGATTATTGTAGCAGTGGACAGTTGATACAAGTTGATTGTGAGGGAAGTAATTCAAAGATATTAACAGCAGAATCTTGCCCATCAAGCCAAGTTTGTAGTGGTGGCATCTGCACCTGCCCAAGCGGCACAACATTATGCGGAAGCTCTTGTGTGGATACTTCAACTGATTCAAACAACTGCGGCGGCTGCGGCAGCTCTTGTGGGGCAGGAAAAACATGCAGTGCAGGCACCTGCCCAACCACAAATGACAATGCAGTAAAGTCGGTCTGTGCATCTCAGAATTGCGACAACAGCCAGACAAACTGCCAGAGCAACGGTGGAACTTACATGGGTGATTCTTATAGATTTTATGATGCTGCCTCAGATTCATACACTGGCAATAATTATTGCTGCGGCGATGACAGTAACGAGAAAGTGAATTATTACGCGGAAAACACTGAAGCTTACGGTTTCGCAAGTTATCCCAATGATAAATATTGCTGCCCCTATCCTACAGACTGTATCGGCGGCTTCGGCGGCTGCTATAGGACTGGATATTATGATGAATATATACTTCTTTTGACATGCAGGGATGGCGTCTGGACAGATCTGCCAGAAGTCACCACGACCACCAGGCCTCAAAAAGGAGATTCCAGGGTGGTTTACGAGCCGAAAGCATGCACTGACAACGATGGCGGCATGAACTTCTTTGAGAAAGGCACTGTAAGCAGCAGGCAGCTGATTTCATCACCGAGCGACTATTGCTCAGATGCATCAACCTTGATGGAATACTATTGCGTGGAAAATGAACCATCATTCACAAGCTACACATGTCCATCAGGATATAGCTGCAGCGACGGCGCCTGTGTTCCCCAAGATAAGGTTCCGCCGACCATAAAAATAAATTCCCCCGTTGACGGCGCATCATACAAGGTCGGCACGAAGATAAATTCGGTGCTTGATATTGATGTAAAGGACAATTCCGGGATTGAGCCAAGTGTGGATATAGAAGGAAACAAGGTCATCGAGACAGGCGCCAACCCTTACACAATAATCGTGAAAGACGGCAATGGCAACCAGGCCAAGGCCAGCTTTATTGTATATGGCAGGTAAATTTTTAAACTGAGCATATTCTTTTATTGTCATGAAGGAAGGCAAGAGGATCTCTGTCATAATTCCGACATTGAACGAGGAGAAGAACCTTGAGATTGTCCTCAGATCAATGCCTCGCTACATAGATGAAGTCATTGTCGTTGACGGCAATTCTACTGATGATACCATAGCTGTGGCAAAGAGATTCAAAACAAAAGTCATCAAGGATTCTGAGGGCAAAGGCTCTGCCTTGATCAAAGGGATGAAGATTGCCAAAGGGGACATAATAATAACAATGGACGCAGATTGCAGCAATTCCGAGAAAGAGCTCCCATTGCTCATAGAAGGGATAAACGTCGGCCATGACATCTGCATGGGCTCACGGTTCATAGCTGGCGGCGGGACAGCAGACATGCCATTGTACAGGAAGCTGGGCAACAAATTCTTTGTAGGCCTCGTAAACATATTCTGGAACCAGCATTACACTGACTTATGCTATGGCTACAGGAGCTTCAGGAGAGGCGTCCCTGAAAAGTTAAACTTAAAGAGCAAGAATTTCAGCATTGAGACAGAGATATCGATAAAAGCTGCCAAGAAAGGCCTTTCAGTCATTGAAGTCCCGAGCTTTGAGAAAAAGAGAGTGCATGGCCAGGGCAAGCTCAGGACTTTCAGCGATGGCTTCCATATAATGAAGAAGATAATGGAAGAAGTCATTTTTAAATAGTCACTTAGTAGTGGTAAATAATAGAAAAGCTTAAATACTTTGAAGATTTTTTCTCCTCTATGGGGCTTGATTTTATGATAAAGAGGATGCTTGTGGAAGCCAGGCAAGCTTCTGAACTTGGTGATATGGCAGGAGTCGGAAAGAAAAGCCAAGAGATAAAGGGATTTATGGAATCAAGGTTCCAGGACTATTCTGAAGTGCAGCCAGTAATTGAATCATTCTTCAAGGAGGCTTATGGCTACTCGGCAGAAAATCTTGTCAAGGAAGCATTCAGTTCTGTGAGACAGATAATGTCAACTAAAGACGTATCTCTAAGAGCCGCTCAGGTAGATGAAAAAGGATTTTGGATAGACAATGAAGGCGCTGTTTACAAGCTTGAGGATAAAACTTTTGTAATCTCATACCTCTCAAGATTAGTTTTAGGAACACTGGAGTCAAAGCCTGAAAAGATAGTCGCCAGCCAGACATACAGGCTCGAGAAGGATAGTCTTCTTGACAGGCTTGACGTGATGGCTCTCGAGCATAACAAGGAGACGCTTGTAGCCTCTCTGGTGAAGCAGGATTCGGGCTACAGGGAAATCGTTTATGATCGGGAATACACACTGGTGTCAACCAAAGATGCCGAAGGAAAGATAGATGCCATTTACCTGCTGAAAAGCAAGGCCCTGACCAGAGTGGGCTTAAGAGAGGAGCTTTACACAGATGAAGATGGCACTCTTTATGAGGTAAGGCAGCCAAATATCGGCAGAATCGCTTATGCTCTGCAGCGTGCGGCAGATGCACCCAATCCGGCTAGAGAGGCCATGGCTTTTTCTATCGCAAGAAAAGGCTATGATGAAAGCAAGATTGATAAAGCCATTGAGCATGCAAAGCTGTCATTGATGACATCTGATTATCTTTCAGGCACTTTCATCCCTGATATTGAGAGAAGGAAGGATGAGGCAATCAATGGCAAGAAGCCCATGGCTTTTGTCGCTCTTATCGGCCCAGAAATAATCCTCAACTAAAGATTTAAATAGCCTCATAATCTTTTCTCACTTATGTATATCTTGGGGATTTGGGACGGCCACGATGCCGGCGCTGCCATAGTCAAAGGCGGCAAGGTCATCGCGGCAGTCAATGAAGAGAGATACACAAAGAGGAAGCTTGAAGTAGGCTTCCCGAAGCTTTCTATGGAGGCCTGCCT
>JAGVOV010000173.1 GCA_020052545.1 archaeon
GATTTGTGCAATGGGCTGTCGGGGTTACGCATGTTGCGCATGTTGCTCCGCCACAATCAACGCCCGTCTCGTCAGAATCTTGTATCTGGTTAGTGCAATGATTTATTGTAAGTATTGTTGTAGGGATAGAAGTAGGGATTGTCGATGGCGGCGCGACAGAGGTGCAGAACGGCGAAGGATAGCATTTGTTCTCTGAAGCTGTCCTCTTCGATATGCATAAGCCATTGGAGCAGTAAGGCTTCGCAGCATCAAAATCGCCGCACCTCCATGTCTGCGTTGACATGCTACAATCAGCCTTCTGGTAGCCGAGCGTGAAATCATCGATACATGTCGTCGTCTCATAGCAGCCTGAAGCCAAACAAGCCCCGTTTGAGCATACTGGTCTTGAGCTTGGACACGATACTGAGGGTGTTATGCTGCAGTCCCTGAACTGGTAAGCGAAGTAGCCATCAGCGGCGACAAAAGAGGCGGCAAGAAACATAAACAAAAGCAACAGCACCTTAAATCGCATCAATCCACCTCAATCAGCCATATTAATATAGCTTTAACTATATTGTCGGCGAACTTATATTTAAAGATTATCCTAAAAGTTAAGTATAAATAAGGAAAGGTCAACCCATCATTTATGAATGCAAAAGCGCTGAACAGCAAGGAGACAAAAGAGATAGTAAGATGGCTGGAAGCTCAGTTTGACGCGAAACTTGACCTTGACTATTATTTCTTTGAGCATGAGAATAATAAGATTTACATGGCCAACAAGGAAATAACTAATATCCAGCTTGAGAAGCTAAGGATTGATAGTGTCGGCCTGTACTTCTGCAGGAGGATGCCTGACGGTTTCAGGCTCACGATTGAAGGGAGCCAGATAATAGGCAAGAGCGCGAAAAAGAACGTTGTCAATCTCTCAGTTGAGGAGATGAACAATTGGCTTAAAGGCCAGGATATCGATGTCAAAGGCGATTATAAAGGATATGTCATCATGAGATGCAACAATGATTTCCTCGGCAGCGGCAAGTTCAAAGAAGGAAGAATCTTGAATTATGTACCTAAGACAAGGCGCCTGAACACTGTGGCTGATTAGAGAAGGCCTTCTATCACAGAATCAAGGTAAGCTTTCTTGTCTTCCTGCATCCTTCCAGAACCAAGATATTTCAGCCATGCGTTTCTTTCAAAGTTTACTATACCAAGCTCCCAAGCGCAGAAAGCTCCAGCATCATCAATGGAAAGCTTTTGGGCTGTGGCCAGATTCTGATTCTCAAAACCATAAAGCTGGTTTCTCAAGACTATCGGCTTTCCTATATCCCAAAGCGCAACATTTAATGAATCTTCAGAGAGGATCGCAAAACCAAGGCCAAGATTAGGCCCTATACCTTTAGCTTCCAATTCTTTTTCTAAAAACCCCGAACAGCCTTTCACTAATGGATCTGGAAGTGGGCTGCCTTGCTTGTGCATATCATAGAGCTTGAGAAACATCTCAGGCAATTCAACTTCGCCAATTGCCAGCAAAGAGACAAAATTAACCTCTCTCCTAGGATTATGATAACCCCCGTGGATATTGCCAACATGGTTATATTTTCTTTCAGTACCCATAACCACTAGCTAATGGTATCATTATTTTAAATCTTTCTGCCGGAATAGATTTTTATATAAGGCAGGATTTCTCAAAGGCATGAAAACGGCTTTGATAAGCGGCGGAACCTCTGGAATAGGCAAAGCGACTGTGAAGCAGCTGCTGGATGATGGTTTCAATGTGGCCACTTTCTCAAGCAGCAAGGAAAAATGCGAAGCCCTGAAGAAAGAGGTCAAGGACAAGAAGCTCCTTGTCCTGAAAGGCGATGTTTCGAGTGAGAAAGATGTTGAATCAATAGTTAAAGAGACAATCATCAGGTTCGGCAGCATAGATGTCCTTGTCAACAATGCAGGCTTCGGTTATTTCATCCATGCTGACACTGTCGACATGGCCAAGTTCAGGAAGATGCTGGATGTAAATGTGTTTGGGATGGCTCTGCTCACTAAATTTGTGGTGCCTGGCATGAAAAAAAGGAAAAAAGGCATTATCATCAACATCGCCTCAATATCCGGCAGGAAAGTCTTTCCTCAAGGTGAGTTCTACAGCGCCACGAAATTTGCCGTCATAGGCTATTCTGAAGGCATAAGGATGGAGCTCAGGGAGCATGGCATAAAGGTGTGCACTATCTGCCCTGGCATGGTAAAGACTGATTTCTTCACAAAAGAGGATTATGACAGGAGGATGAAGACAATGTGGAATGGTAAAGAGCCTGTCATGCTTGATCCAAAAGATGTGGCAAAGCTAATCTCTTTCATGTGCAGCCAGCCAGCACACTCGAACATAGATGATGCAACAATAATGCCATTCTAGCGATAATTTTTTATACTCAGAGGCATTAAGGACTGATGGTGCCCACAGCGGGGGACTGGAGGCCAAAATGCTCGTGAACGAAATAATGAGCAAGAACGTTTATTCTGCTGATGCGGATATGACTGTCACAGAAGCTGCCCAGGTCATGGAAGAGAAGAATGTGGGTGGCATACTGGTGAAGAAGCACGGCAAATTCATCGGCATAGTGACCGAGCGCGATGTTCTGAGGAAGATAGCTGCTCAAGGTTTAGATCCAAAATACGTAAGGGTTGCAGACATAATGACACGCCATCTGATAAGCATCGATCATGACAAGGAGATAGAAGAGGCAAATCATATAATGCTGCACCATAACATCAGGCGCCTTGTGGTCAAGAAGGATGGCGAGATTGTCGGGATATTGTCAAACAGGGATATAGCCAGGAATATGATGTATATAATAGGCAGGAACATAATCGAGCATCGCGACACCAAGGTTGTGCAGGATTTCATCGAAAACCCTTATCTATAACTTTAAGCCGGATTAAAGTCAAAGTAAGCTATTTATAATGAGCTGTTTTCTCTTATTCAAGAGGTGTCCATATGAAGAAAAACAAAAAAATCTTGGTCTTTGGCATCATAGCCGTATTATTGGTTGCAGGCGCTATTGCCTTGGTGGCGAACAGCTATGTAAGGATGGACAGCAAGCCTGAATCCACTGAAATTACAGTCTATAACTCTGGCGTTGGCCTTGTGAAGGAGCAGAGGACTGAAAGCTTAGTCTCAGGGATCAACACTTTGACCTATTCCAACATCGCTTCAGGCATAGACGCGAGCTCAGTCAGGCTTATCGGCGTGACGAAGCCCATAAAGGTGCTGGAGCAGAACTATATCTACAATACTGTGAGCATGGACAAGCTCCTTGACAGGTTCATAGGCAAGAACATAACAGCTTTCCTCATCTATGGCAGCAACAAGGAGACGGTGCAGGGCACGCTTTTGAGCCATTCCGGGAATTCCATCATAATGAAGATGAAGGATGGCAGCATCCAGACTTTGAGCACAGAGAATGTTGTTTTGCCAAGCCTTCCGGACGGCCTTGTCGCAAAGCCGAGCTTAGAATGGCAAGTCAACAGCGACAGCAGCCAGGACAACAAGCTTGAGCTCACCTATCTGACATCTGGGCTTACTTGGGATGCAGATTATGCAGCCGAATTTGACGGAAGCAGCCTCAGCCTGAGCAGCATGGTGACAATGACTAATAATGCAGGAACTGACTTCGATAACGCAAAATTGAGCCTTGTGGCAGGACAAGTCAACACCGGCGAGAGGTTTTATGCGCCAAATATCATGATGAAGACTGCGGATTCAATAGGCAGCGGAAGCAGCCAGTTTGCACAAGAGAGCATATCAGACTACCATCTTTACAGCCTTGACAGGCCGGCAACATTGAAGAACGGTCAGCAGAAGCAGATAGGGCTTTTTGACGCTTCTGGAATAAAGGTGAAGCAGGAGTATGTGCTTGAATCTTCGGCCCCGACATATTACTTTGGCCAAAAGAGCATGCAGCGCATCGCGATAGAGCTTGGCTTCACCAATAGCAAGAGCAACAGCCTTGGCATCCCGATGCCGGCAGGAAAAGTCCGCGTCTACAAGCAGGACAGCACTGGAAGCAGGCAGCTTATTGGAGAGGATAGCATAGGCAACATCGCAGAAGATGAAAATGTCAGCCTTAAAATAGGCTATGCCTTTGACATCGATGCCAATAAGCAGCAGACAAGCTTCAGCCAATTAGGGAATTACAATGATGCGAGCTATTCGGTCGTGCTGAGAAACCATAAAGACAGCGATGTGACTGTGAAAGTCGTGGAAACGCCATATGGCGACTGGCAGCTGACAGAGAGCAGCCTGCCTGGCGTCAAAGAGAGCCAGAACAGGCTTGTCTTTGAGGTCCCAGTAAAGGCAAATTCAGAAGCTACGCTGACATATACAATCAGGCAGATTGTGAAGTAAGGTTTATTATTTTTATATAATTTTATTATCCTGCATCTGTCCTCAATAGTATTGGGTCTCCAAAGGAAAATCCTGAAGATTGGTTTACTTCTTCTTTAGAATTTGTATCATTGGAATAGAAGGACTCAATTTTAGAGTTATTTATGAAAAACCCATATTCAGTATAATAATAAAGTTTATTTACCCCTTTTTTATCAGTAAGCGAGTAATAAGAAATATTCATTTTTAAAATAAAATTGTTATTTTTTAAAATTTTTAATGCTAATTCGTTTGTTATTGGGAAATCTATGAACGTATTTTCTTGTTCTGGAAATAGTACAATGGGTTTATCGTTGTCTAAGGCTTTTATTAAAATTTCTGTATTACCAATAACAACAGAAGGAGTTATTAAAACTATTTTTGCAGGTAACTTCCCAACATTTCTTAGTAACATAGTAATGGTTATATGATCTGGATAAGATTTAAATGTTGGATTTCCCCATCCTGAAATAAAGACAGATGGACGATTGTCTATAAAATTTTGATTGTTTTGCTCCTGAATTTGAATAGTTGTAAAAAGACTTGTTATTAATATGGCCAATATGGCGACCATAATTGTATAAAAATTGTAATCAGTCTTTATAAACCTTTTAAAAATGAACATTAAGATAACTAAGACAACAAAAATGATTATGTACATTGATACAATTGACATTATAATTTACTTATGGGTTGAGGTATATAATTATTTCTGGTATTTAATTGATTATTATTGGTAAGTAATCCAAATCTTTATTAATAACTAGAAGTTAAGGCTTTGAAATGAAGCAGAAAGAGACAAAATCAAAGTGGAAGGAGATCGCCATGGTGTTCGGCATCTCCATCATGTTCGCCATACTTGTCTTTACCGGGATCTATGCTTTCTATGATGAGCCCAAGTATGATATTTTCTGCAAGCAGCAGCCTTATAGGTCTATGCCGGTCAAGGCGGGGGTTGACTGCCAGCAAGTGCAGACGGCAAATGATACAAGATGCTGGCAGGACGGCGGAATGTCTATTTATGATTATGATTCACAAGGCTGTAATATCTACAAGAGCTGCGACTACTGCAACAAAGAATATAATGACGCTTCAGCAAAATTCAGGAGAAACGTGTTCTTCATAGCTGCGCCGATAGGCCTTCTGGCCATAATTGTCGGCCTGATATGGCTGATTGACTTCATAGGAGTAGGATTTATGTTCGGCGGCATCCTTACATTGGTCTGGAGCACCGGCCAGTATTTCGGCGACATGAGCAAGGAGATGCGCTTCTTCGTCATACTTGTGGAGTTCATAATACTTCTATGGATAGCCTACAAAAAGGTAAAGAGATAAGGGATTTCACACTGGTTTTGGCGCAGATTGCCTTGATAGCCACCATTATCTTTGTTTTTCT
The DNA here is from genome assembly GCA_020052545.1 of archaeon. Lineage (GTDB taxonomy): Archaea > Nanobdellota > Nanobdellia > Woesearchaeales > JAGVOV01 > JAGVOV01. The sequence continues at coordinate 5,787 of JAGVOV010000173.1, forward strand.
CTTTAAATTGGATTCAATTCCTGATATTTTATCAATCCTTCTCATTATTGCAGGCCTCATCCTGATTGCACTTGGCTTCATCCATCTTGGCAAGAACCTCAAAGCTTTGCCAGAGCCCAAGGCTGGCGGTGTTCTTGTCGTCAATGGAATCTATAGAATCATGAGGAACCCGATATATTCAGGCATAATGCTTGCTGCGCTCGGCTCATGTTTTTATAAACCAAGCTTTTGGCCGTTTTTCTTATGGGCGCTGCTGGTTGTGATTTTAATGGTTAAAGTTATGATAGAAGAATCATATCTTTCAAAGAGATTCAAAAATTATGGAAAATATGCAAGAAAAACTAAAAGATTTCTGCCTTATCTGTTCTAGATCATCGCGAGCTTGAATAGCACTATCTGCACGGCAATCGTGAATGCGGTCATCAAAAATCTCATTTTCTTTTTCATCTTCTCACCCCTGAAAAAAGATAGTTTCCCCAAATCCGCTAGGAAACCTCTTTTGTGGTTGTATGCTGAGTGTGACTAGTGAAGAAGCAAGAATACAATCAGTTGACTGCATCTTCTTTCTCTTCACTTTTTGAAGCATAAATGGCCAACCTTGCCATTCCGGCAAGGCCACCTTGTGATCTCTGTGATATGTGTTGCTCCTGTGTGAGTTAGGAAAATAAGGTTCCCCCTTGCGGAGGAGCCCTTGTGTGGTGGTTGTATGCGAGTTGAGTGGGAAGCAGGCACATTGTGCATCTTTTCTGCATTCATGCATTATCGATACAATATTTTGCCCAAATCCGCTAGCAAAACACTCGTTCTGGTTTTTTTGTTCTAAGGTTGTCTCTGATTTCCTTCATCGGCAACAATTCCCAAAACAACTTCGTCCTGTTTATTTCCTGCCTCTGTTTGATTCATCTAAACAAGAATCCTTTTGGGATTCGGGTTTGTTTAGATTTTTTTCTTTAGCTTACATATGACCGAACTTATATTTAAATGTTACTTTTCTGTATACTGGTGTGGTAAAATATACTCTAAGAGCTTCTTTTATATAGTAGTTCGGAACGAACGAATTGCTGTTTTATAGACGTGAAAATGTGGTAAGGAGATCCAGGAAAAGTTCTGTATCATTAGGTCGGAAGATGTTGTGGATTATTTATTTTCAATATTGAAATTAATTAGAGTATAACCATACAATGATTCCTTACTTTACAATGATAAACTATTAAAAGAATAATGTATTTGTTTTGCCTATGCCATTTACGCCTTTCAGGGTGCTTATCTCAGAAGATGAGGAGGCTATCGCAATCTCATTAGCAGCCCACCTAATGCAGAGGGGGGTTACTGTTGATGTTGCTAATGATGGCCAAGAGGCCCTTGACAAAGCCTCATCAAATCATTTTGATCTGGCCTTTGTTGATGTCCACTATGACAGAGGCCCCAATGGGATTGAAGTTAGCAAAAAGCTTACCAGTCAGGGATTGAGCGATAAGGTAATCATCATGACCGGTTATGAAAGCGCAACTGATGCAGCACATATGGCCAATCTAGGCATCAAATA
>JAGVOV010000129.1 GCA_020052545.1 archaeon
ATAGAATACACTGACAGGTGGGATTTTGAGATAACGTTCATAGCGAAAAGCCTTGAGGCATTTGATGATGCATTGATTGAATTGACTACAAAGTTCCCTGATGTCATAATGGAGAAGGATATACTTGAGAACATCAAGGAGTATTATTATGATTATCTGCCCACGAACATGTCAGTCTTTGTCGAAGGGATCAATTATGGCAATGAAAAAGAGCTGGAGAAGCTTGATTATGATGAGAAAGACATGCATATAGTGAGGCTTTTGTGTGAAGACGCCAGAAAATCCACTTATGAGATTGGCGAGAAGACTGGATTGAACGCAGACACAGTCGCTTACAGGATAAAGAAGATGCAGAAGAACGGGCTGATAAAACATTTTACCATACTGACAAACATAAACCTTATGGATAATTCTTGGTATACATTGCTGATAAGGATGAAAGCATTCGACAAGAAGAGCGAGGAGAAATTCAAGGAGTTCTGCAGGCAGCATAAGTTTATCATAATGGCGACGAAAGTCTTCGGGAGCTGGGACATCATAGCATATCTTACTGCTACAAAATCAAAGAATCTGCTGAAGACGATGAAAGAGATAAAAGTAGAATTCAGCAGCATAATAAAGAACTATGAGATCTATCTTGGCTATAGGGAGCATATCTTCAATCCATTCCCGAAAATCCTTGAGGTGAAAGATGGAGCAGCATGAGGCGCAGCGCGACCCTATGACGGATGCTGTGCAGACACTGAGGGATGTGCAGGCCAGGCTTATCGTGCTTGAAGGCAAAGACAAGGAGATAGACAGGCAGGTGAACATGAACGAGTTCATACTCAAAGACGGGACAAAGTCTATCGGGCTAGAGCTGCAGATGCTCAAGGATGAGATGGCCGAGATGAAGGCGAAGCTTTCTATGATCACAAAGAACATGAAGCTCATCGCAAAAGAGTTCAGGATGATAGCGAAGAAAGACGAGATGAGGAAAGTCGAAAAGTCTATAGAGACAGTCATGGCAGCGAAGCTTGTCAGCAGGGTGGAAGCTGACAAGATGATCCAGGGTAGCGAAGGTTTATAAACACGATTCTCTACCCCAAAAGCTTTAGTCTGAGGTGTTGTGATGATAAATGAACAGTTAAGACAGGTTGTTATTGAAGGGAAGGCTGATTTTTCTGAAGTTTTGGGCCAGGAAGAGCCAAAGAGGCAGCTCAAGGCGTCGATATTGACCGGCAGGCATCTGATACTTGTGGGGCCGCCTGGAATAGGCAAGACGACATTGGCGAGAAGCGTGGCCAAGCTTTTATCAAAGCAGAAGGTGAATGACTGCGGCTTCAACTGCCTGCCTGAAAAGCCTGAGTGTCCTCTCTGCAAGACAGAGAAGCAGAAGATCACAGAGAAAGATAACATCTTTGTCAGGATACAAGGCAGCCCGGACTTGACCGTGGAAGATTTGATTGGGGATATAGATCCGATAAAGGCGCTGAAGTTCGGGCCTCTGAGCATGGAGGCTTTCACGCCGGGAAAGATATTCAAGGCGAACAGAGGTGTTTTGTTCTTTGATGAAGTCAATAGATGTCCGGAGAGGCTGCTGAATGCATTGCTTCAAGTCCTGGATGAAGGCAAGGCGACAATAAGCAATTATACTGTCGACCTGCCGGCAAATTTCCTCTTCATCGGCACGATGAATCCGGAAGACACCAGCACAGAGAAACTGAGCGATGTGTTCCTTGACAGGTTTGATGTCGTGAACATGGACTATCCTGAGACGGCGCAGATAGAGATGCAGATAGTTGATAGGAATGCTGTGGGAAATATGGCCAAGGTGCCTGAAACGCTGAAGCAGCTCTGCGTGTCTTTTGTCCGCGTCCTGAGGCAGAGCAAGGACCTTGAGAAGAAACCTTCAGTGAGAGCTTCAATAGGCCTTGTTGAAAGGTCTGCAGCAAATGCTATGCTCAAGGGGAAGAAGATTGCGACGCTTGAAGATGTTGAGGAAGTCATGATATCGGTCTTGGGCCACAGGATTAGGCTCAAGCCAAGCATAAGATATATGCAGACGACAACAGCGTTCCTGCAGAAGAACTTCATGGAATTCTCGGCCGGCTTCGAGGATGAGCACAAGGGTGGTTCACTTTGACAGGAAGAGCTTTGAGACATTAAGCGAGATAGAGGAATTGTCAGGCAAGCTGTCAAGGGATTTAGAGAGCCAGAAGCTCATGCACAGTGTCATAGACAGCGACAAGGACAATATCAAGGATGGAAAGCTCATAAGCAAGGCGATAAACCAGGGCATTGGCAGCTTCACGCCAGACTTGATGTTTCAGCAGATGGTGTCAAGCTTCTCCATGACGAAGAAGCTTTTCGGCGCTACTTTATTGAGAGAGATCACAGGTTACAATCCTGAATATATCCAGAAAAATCTCAACATCCCCGAGTTCAAGAGGGAACTGAAAGGGAGGATTGCGGAGAGGATAAATTTACTGAAGAGAAAAGATCTCGTTGACAGCGAAGGCCACATAACGGAAGACGGCTATCATATAGCTTCTATGACATTATACCATGAAGAGCTAGACAGGCTTGTGCCGAAAGGGATGTTAGGCGAAAGGGTGCATAATAAGCCAAGCATCTATGGCATGAAAGGAGAGACAAAGAATTACAGGCGCGGCGACAAGTACAGGAACATAGCCTTCAGGGACAGCATAAAGAAGGCTGTCAGGCGCGGCCATGTTGCGCTGCAGGAAGAAGACTTGATGACTGCGAGAAGGCAGAGCAAAGGGCAGCTTTGCATAATCTATGCATTGGATGCTTCAGGAAGCATGAGGGGAAAGAAGATAGAGATGTGCAAGAAAGCCGGCATCGCTTTGGCTTTCAGGGCAATTGAGGAAAAGGACAATGTCGGCCTCATAGTGTTTGGCGCTGACATAAAGAGAGAGGTGGAGCCTTGCCAGGATTTCACGCGGCTATTAAGGACGATAACTGAAGTCACCGCTTCTCACCAGACAAATTTTGTAGAGACATTGAAGAAAGCGATAGAGATGTTCGACAGTTATGGTGAGAATAAGCATCTTATCATGCTGACTGACGCTTTCCCGACTTCCGGAGTCGAGCCCGAGAAAGAGACGATTGAGGCTGTTTCCATGGCCAAGGCAAATAGTATTACCATCTCTTTGATAGGCATAGACCTTGACAAACGAGGAATTGAGCTGGCGAAGAAGATCGTGGAGATTGGAGAGGGAAGATTCTACATCGCCAACAGCTCTGAGGAGATTGACAGCATCGTGCTTGAGGATTATTATTCTTCTAGGTAAATTTAAATAAAAAGCACACTTAACTGGAAAAATGAAACTTATAGAAGATGATATCATGAAAGAACTGACATCTATTGGATACATAGTCGGCCTTGATGATGGAAAACTTGTTCTTGAAAGGAAAAACAAAATAGCAGAGGCAAGGCTTGAACTTGACCCAAACAAGCTGAGGTGTGATTGGGAAATCTCATTTAAAGGTGGTGAGAAGAGGGAATATCATAAGACCACAGAAAACAGACGCGAGCTTTTCCGCTATTTCGAGAGGATGACATTCGGCGAGATATATGGCCAGATGGGAAACAGATGAAAGGCTCTATTGTCGTTGAAGGAAAGGGGATAGATTATGAGACGACTTTTCCTGATTCTACTAAATTCAAATGCACAAGATGCGGCTACTGCTGCAGCAGCCAGGCAATAGAGTTCAGCAAGGATGAGGTAGAGAAGATAAAAAAGGCCACGGGAAAGAAAGACGAGGAGCTTGGCGAGAGGGATGAAATTTTCAGCAAAGATTCTTTGCTGAAGCCTGCGAACAAGAGATGCGTCTTCCTCAATGAGAAGAAGCTTTGCGATGTTTACGGAAGCAGGCCATTGTCATGCAGATCATTCCCGTTCATAATCAATTTCATAGCTGAAGATAAAGCCGTCATTGACGTGAGCCACGAGTGCGTGAGCATAGCAAGGCAGGACGCTAATGTCTTGGATTATGATTTTGACGAGTTCGTGAGACAAAGCAGCCTTGACAGGAAAGGTCCAAAATTCTACGAGAGCAATTACAAAGCTGCGGAGGATGAGGTGAAGCAGCATCTTGATGCAGGGATGGCAAACAAAAGGATTCTTGAGTTTGTTCAATCAATAATTATCAACAATCCACCCATAGCAACCGAAGCGATGGCTGCCCTGATAAAGAGCAGGAAAGAGGAAAAGTTAGCCTATAAAGACGCTGGAAATCTGATTGGAAGGATTGATGAAAAAAGTTTAGTCTTCAATTTCCAAGATTTTAAGTCAAGGAACGAAAAGAGGCTAATCTCAGATTACCACGCAGACAAAGTAGAGACGCTTTGCTACTGCCTTGTCGAAGGGAAGCAGACTGGACTGAAAATGACGGACGGACTGCTAAGGATTGATAATAAAATTGTGAAAGTAACAAATAAAGATTTTTCCAACAAAGCAAAACAGATTATGGCAGACTACATCAGGGATTCATGGAAGAAGAAACAGAACACCATCTCTTTCAACATAGCCTTTTCCATGACTGCAAAAAAAATGTCTGGCAATCTGATGCTGGCCGCAACCAAAGACTCGCTTGAAAGATTGATTTTCTTCGCTTTGGCCATTGCAGACAAGCACGGCCATGAAGAAGTCGAGGATATTGATGTCAAAGAGACCCTGCTCTTCACCGACTCTCTCTTCATCAAAAGCATAATGGAGGCTAAGATATAAATATTAACGGCCTTTCTGAATCAACATGAAGATACTCGCGTTTTCCGACACACATGCAAGCCTTTCTGCCCTCAGGAAAGTCTCTGACCTGGAGAAGAAGAACAATCCGGATGTCATAGTCTGTGCTGGCGACATAAGCATCTTCGGCTCTGAGCTTGATTCCTCCATAAAGGAGATGTCAAAGATGAGGAAGCCTATCCTTCTGGTCCCTGGAAACCATGAGACTGAGGAAGAGCTGCAGGAGGCAATAGCAAGATATGACAATTTCGTGATAATCCACAATGGCATACTGAGGATTGATGATGTTGTCTTCCTTGGCCATGGTGGCGGAGGATTCAGCGACAAAGATAAGGAATTTGAGCATATGTCAAAGAACCTGATGAAACAGGTCAACAAGGCTGAGAAGCTGGTGCTAGTGACACATGCTCCGCCTTACAGCACGAAGCTCGATGTCATAATGAGAAGCCATGTCGGCAACAGGAGCTACCGCGAATTCATAGATATGTACAAGCCCCTTCTGGCCATCTCCGGCCATCTCCATGAGAATTTCAAGGTGACAGACAAGAGAGAAAGGACTTTAATGGTCAACCCAGGCCCTTTCGGCATGATCCTTGATGTCTAATCAAAATATTTAAATAAGGAGGGCGATGCCTGTTGGATATGATGTCCAACAAATTGGTGTCCAGATATGATAAGCTGGACCAGAAGGAGCTCGAGGAGATAATAAGGACCATAGAGAAGGTCAAGGCATCCCCAAAGGAAGAGAAGAAGAGCATCAGGGACAAGGTCAAGGACATCGAGATCCCGAAGCAGGAGCCTGAGAAGGTTATGGCTATCGATATTGAGACTACTTCTTATGCAAAGAAAGTCATCCAGGAATACCTTAATGAGAACTTAAGCCTGAAGACGGGCTATGATAATTATCATCCAACAGAGGAGAAGACATCTGGGGTATTCAACAACCATATTGTCGAGGTATTCACATATAAGGAGGCACAGAGGATTGCAAGGGCCTCAAAGATGAACCAGTTCTTCGGGACGAACAGCGAGAGCGTCAAATTCCAGTATATCGGAGAGGCCGACAGAGAAAGGCAGAAATGGTGGGGCATGTTCAATCGAATCCTGAGCTTCATGGTGTATGACTTTACAACCATATAATTTATATAAAAAACACGATTGCTTCTCTTTATGAAAACTTATGATGTGATAATCATCGGAGCAGGGCCTGCTGGAATAGGAGCTGCTACCTACACCTGTAGGGCAAAGCTCAAGACGCTTGTCCTTGGCGACCCGAAGAAGGGCGCATTATACAAGGCCCATAGGGTCGGGAATGTCTATCCATTCCATGAGGATGTGACAGGCCAGCACATAACAGAGCTTTCTTTAAAACAAGCGGAGCGTTTTGGCGCAGTCATGCTGAACAAGGAGGCTGTTGACCTCAAGAAAGAAGTAGATGGATTTATTGTCGTGCTGGATGATTTTTCTGAAGTCAAGTCAAGATTTGTGATAATATGCACGGGGAAGCCTTTCAATATCGCGGGAATACCAAACGAAAAACTGTTCACGGGCAAAGGCGTGCATTACTGTGTCGTCTGCGACGGCTTCTTCTACAAAGAGAAGAAGATCGCTGTTGTTGGACATGCAAACAACGCAGCTGAGGAGACGATGCAGCTTCTGAATTACACTAAAGATATAGTTATAATAACAAATGGCAAGAAGAAGGGCATGTCGCATGAGCTTGAACATGCAATATCAGAAAGCGGCATCAAAGTGAGAGAAGAGAAGATATCGAGGTTTGATGGCGGCAAGAATATGGAAAAAATATTTTTTCCTGACGGCCATTCTGAGGATTTTGATGGCTGCTTCATCGCGCTTGGCGCGGCTTCCTCATTCAACTTCGGCCTGGAGCTGGGGCTTGAGATGGAAGGCAACAGCATCAAGATTGACAGGGATGGAAGGACAAACGTCAAAGGGATCTTTGCTGCAGGCGACTGTACCGGCGGAAATGCACAAGTCGCCAAGAGCATCGGAGAAGGATGCAATGCGGCGCTTGCTATCGCGAGAGAGATTTCTGGAAGAAAGACTATCTTGGACTATGACTGATTCTTGTACTTGTTCCAGATAGAATAGAAGAAGAGCCTGAGCGAATCGGCAAGCTGTCTCGAGTGGATTAGGAATGCAACAGGCTCGTACTCAAATGGCGTAAAAAGCACTTTGTCATGGAATATTGATATATTTGTCGGGATTGGGAAATCAACAAACAGCATGTCCGGCTTCCTGTTCCTGAATTGATATCTTATCTCCTTCGGAGCTATACCTCTCACAACAATTTTCCTCTTGTCTCTCTCCTCATCGAATGGCTTGTATATGCTTTCTTGGACAAACTCGGCCATTTTTTCGTCCTTTGTATAGAAAGCAAAGTAAACATATTCGTCACCAGGCCTGCTGTCCTGAACCAGCCCATACAGCATGATTTTAAATGCTTTTAATCCGACAAACACTTCTGCTTCCTGCTTCTCCTGCTTTTTCTGCCTGACAATAAGCTCAGGCAGCAAAGTCTCGAATCTCCTCTTTCTCTGGTCCATGAAAATCAGTATGTTCTTCGGGTCAGCGGCCTGGTAATGCTTGATTTTCCCCTTGATGACATATGAGACGAAGCCTTTCTCCACAAGCTTGTGAAGAGTCATGTGCACGACAGAATTCTGCAGCTTTGTCCTCTGGAGTATCGGCCCAGCAGTCGAAGTGCCCAGCTCGAGCAGCGCAAGATAAATCTTTATCTCGGCATTTGTCAATCCGAGATCTTCAAGAGCTGATGTGTCCATGAATGAGAAAGGGCGCTTTTGATATAATAATCTTTCTACTATTCTCCATTTTTGGAGAACTATTTTATTTATATGTAATTACTTATTAGTAGCGTCAAGAGGTGTTGAATATGAAAACAATAACAAAGATCGCGAGCATCGCCCTGATGGGCCTTCTTCCTTATATCGGGATACAGGCCCAGAACAAGGCAAACATAACACAGACAGAGATAGTTAGCGAGAAGCTTCCCATAATGAGGAACGAGATTGTAGTCAGCGGGATGCCGCTGAACTCTGATGCATATGCATACTGGGAGCACCAGAACAGCGATATGTACAGGCTAAGGCTGGAAAGCCTGCCTCTCGGCTATGGGTTATTGAGCCTTGGAGCCGTGGCGCAGCATGTCAGAGGAGCGACAGGAAGGCAGGAAATCGGAGCTGTCTTAAGGGCAAAAGGCAGCATCGATGATGCGCTGCTGAAGGCCGACACAAGATTTTTCCCGAGCAACAAAGAGTTTGACGCCTACTGGACAGCCAATGGCAGCAAGTTTTATGGCGATATATTCACCATCTGGAATTTAGGTGCCAAAAAGCTCACCATAAGGCCGGGCGCCGATTATAAGATAAACCAGAACTTTTATGTGGGCGCAGAGGCAAAGTTTTCGGGAGTGCTTCCAAAGATAAGGCCGGAGTATTTCGGTCTCAGAGGAAAATTAGCGCTTTGAACCTAAGCCTTGTCGATAAAGTCCATGATCCAGGCCAGATTCACCTGGATCGCTTTATCTAATGGTGTTGAAGTTGTCGTCTCCGGCTCCAC
>JAGVOV010000187.1 GCA_020052545.1 archaeon
CCTTCTGTTTCCGGTCTTGTCGCTTATCCAGCCAAACAGCCATGATGCCGGGAATCCTATGAGCTGCACGACAAGCAGCACAGCCCCTATTTCGCCGATGCTGAGGTTAAGGGTGCTGTTCGCATAAATCGGGACGAATGCAAATACGGTCACCAAGGCATCATTCATGAAATAAAACGCAAGCAGGAACCATGCGACTTTCTTATGTTCCCTTATGCGCTTGATTGAGCTGAGGGCATTTGTGAAGCCAGTTTTTGCGGCTTTCCAGAGCGCAATGCCCTTCTTAACAGATTTTTCCTTGTAGAATATGAAGAAAGGAAGCGTGAATATTAGGATAAACAAGGCAGTCATCGGGAAAGTCAGCCTGTAAGTTGCAAGTCCTGCCTCAAAACCCCCGTTATAAAAGGGCCTGAAGGCAACTAGGGCGACCAGCCCGCCAAGATAGCCCATCCCCCATCCAAACCCCGATATCTTCCCATAGTCCTTCTTCACCGCCACCTTGGCAAGGAAAGAGTCATCCAATGTTGTCGCTATCTCAAATAACAGATTTGATATGACAAAGACAATGAATGTGAAGAACACATTCCCGCTGAAGTAGAGCAGCGCAGTAGAGGCAATTACGCCAAAAATAAAGAACATCAGTTTTGGCTTCCTCTTCCCGTCAAAATCGGCCATGGCCCCTATTATGGGGGCGCAAAATGCCCCCAGAAGTATCGAAAGGCTGACGGCAAGCCCCCACAGGAAATCATTCGTAAGAGACTTGAAGTATATCGGAAATACGAACGAGAAGATGATGACGACATAAGACGATATCGCAAAGTCAATAAAAGCCCATGACAAAGATTTCCTGTCTAGCCCCCACATAAGGCCTATTTTTCACAGCAGATAGATAAACCTTTTTAAAACAATAGCGCTTCCTTCTCAATATGTCAAACATAGATTTCGGCAACCCAAAGAGCCATATTGCTGTGAATACGCTCTGGACTGACAGGACCAAGCTGCTTCCTCGCCTTGACAAGAGCAAATTCAGCATAATCGGCAATCTCTACAGCTCAAATGGGGTAAACTTCCTGATACAGACATTGCTCAAGAACACGCAGATAACACATCTTGTAGTCTATGGCTACTGCATGACAAAGAGCGATGAGGACATCTTCAACCTGTGGGAGAACGGCGTTGTTGACGGGAAGATAAAAGGCACAAAGATAGCGATCTTGATGGATCCAAAATATGTCGACCTTGTCAGGAACAATGTCAAGCTCATTGATTTGAGGAAAAGGCCCATAGACGAGCTTGTCGGGAAGCTTGAAGAGCTGAGCAAGCTGCAGACGAAGCCTTATGCTGCTCCAGTGGATGTAGGGTTCTTCGAGGAAGAGAAGATAGAGACGATCCCTTCTCCGCTGACCGGCCACCATATCTATGAGAATTCAGTCTTCGCCGCATGGATAAAGCTGCTCAATTATGTCATGAAGTTCGGGGACCTTAAGATGACGGAGTATGGCGAAGAGCAGAAGGAATACAACAATATCATGGTGACGATAGGCAAGCACATCGATTTCCTTGAGATGGGCTTCAAGGAATATTATTCAGAGCAGGAGCTCGAGGAATACTTCAAGAAAAACCTGATGAATTACATCACGCCTGAGGAGATGGGCATTTCTTACACTTACGGCGACCGTCTTTTCAATTTCAAAGGCATAAACCAGATTGACTTCATCATAGACAAGCTCGGCAATTTTCCCTTCACCAGAAGGGCTGTCGCAGTATTGTGGCAGCCTGACAAAGACCAGGATGATGAGCATGGCCCCTGCTTAAACCTGATAAGCTGCAATATCCACAATGATGAAGTTTACATGTCTGTTGTTTTCAGGAGCAATGATATCTATGGCGCGTGGTACAAGAATGTCCTCGGCCTGATGAAGCTCCAGAAATACATCGTAGACAAGATAAATGAGAAGTTCCAGACCACTTATGCAGCGGGAAAATTCACCATAACCTGCATATCTGCCCATATCTACAAGCACGAGTTCAAGGCAGCTTTGGAGGCAGCAGAGAAGAACATAAATTTCATAAACAGGCTGATGATAGATCCAAAGGGCCTTTTCGTTGTCCGTGTCCTCCAAGACAAGACGCTTGAGGTTGAATACAGGACGAATGAAGGTGAGCTGATCCAGAAGTTCACTGGGAAGAGTGGCGAAGAGCTGTACAAGAACATAAGCAATAATGACATCTTTTCATTCTTTGTCCATTCTGCATATCTTGGCTACCAGATCTCAAAGGCAGAAAACTGCATGCGTCTTGGGTTGCCATATGTTCAGGACAAAGCGCCCGACATAATATGATTTCTCGTCTTAAAATCGCAATCTTTATATATCCCCATAGATTAAGCTGATTTTGAGTTATCTACTCTAAAGTAGAGAACCTCTTTTTGCTGTAACCAGCTGGTAAAAAAGAGTAACATTTTAATAGTAATCAAGATTACTTACCAGTTAATAATTAAACAGCAAAAAAAGAGGGGGTGCTGAGAATGATAGTTAAAGAAGAGTTTTTAGGCAAGCTAAGGAGATATTTCAATCTAAATCTATACGAAGTCAAGATATGGACAGCTTTGCTTTCCAGAGGCGTCTCGACAGCAGGAGAGCTTAGTGACATCGCCAACGTGCCAAGGAGCAGAAGCTACGATGTCCTTGAGTCGCTGGAAAAGAAGGGCTTCGTTATAATGAAGCTCGGGAAG
>JAGVOV010000072.1 GCA_020052545.1 archaeon
AAACTTGCCGATAAGCTTTGCAACCTGCGCGTTGTTTGCCCAGAGCATCGCCATGAAGGCTGCGCCGGCGACGAAACTTTTTGTTTTTCCAAATGCCATTGTTGTCCTCTTTTTATCTACACCTATTTTTGATATTTATATGTTTTGCTATCTCTTCCAAAGGATGAATGCGAAAAGGCTCTCGAACAGGCTTGCCACCATTATGATTGCAGGTCCAAGGTTCTGCGGCGCAGCGATCGAGAGGAATGAGAAGACGATGAATTTCAGCACAAAGTAGAAAGGCAATATCACAGAGACTCTTTCATATCTTTTGGCTATGAAGACGAAGAAAAGCACGAGGTTCAGCGCAGACCAGAGCAGAAAGATCCCAAGACCCACATAGAATATTATTATAGGCAGAGAATCACTGAGAGACTGGACAAGGAGGTTGAGAAGAGCTAGGATGAAAATAGAGAAAAGATAGAAGCTTGGCGTCTTCCTGTGCTCATGCGCATGATGCTCTTTGTGGTGCTCTTCATGAGACTTATGTTTTTCTTCAGATTCTTCAGCGACCTTTATCTCTACATAACCCTTGTTCTCATCATCAAATTCCTTCTCTTCCTCTTTTTCCTCTTCCTTCTCCTGCTTCCTTATGTTAAGATATTCAAGATCGAGCTCTGGGACTGTCTTCCTTGCCCCATCTTTCGGTATGATGTCGGCCTCCGCCTCGGCTTCTCTGATCTTCCTCAGTTCCTTGAGCTCAGAATTAAGCTTCTTCTCTATGGCCTTCCTCTTTTTCTGCATTAAGCATTTCCTGTCTAATTTTGTATATAAAGATTATGACTTTTTTGGCGCAGAAGGATATCCTGCAGCATGAATTTGCTTAATAGCTTGAAGAGATTGACATTCAAACATGACATATATTTCCTACTGCGCATCATGCGCTCCTCAACTTGGCTCATTTTCAGGGTTAGAAAGCACAATACATTATTCCATGGCAAAAAGATATGATAATGATTTTGGCATTGGAAACACCATTGGTTTTGGCTATGATGCCCTTGACGCTGGAAACGCCGTGGATTTTGGAAGTTATAATGTATCCAATGGAAATTTATTTGAGAATTTTGAATCAAGACTTTATCAATCCTCGAGTTTAGCGCCAGCATACAAAACTTCAGTGAGTAAATATCACATCAACACAACCACGACTTTTGACCACGGCAATTTCCTGAAACCTGAAAGGCCATTCGCGCGATTCATAAATTGCGTCGATGATGTGAAGGAAGCGATTGAGAAGACTTTTTTCCTCGCCACAGGATTGAAGATGCCGGAGGACATCTCGATAGCGATCTGCGACGAAGATAAGTTCAGGAAAGCGCTGGACTACAAAGGAGGAAGCTGGCATCCTTCGATACTTGGCTTCTCGGTCCAGCCGAATGAAGTCATAGTAAAATCTGATGACCTTGACAGACTGATGCTTACGATAGGCCATGAGATCGGTCACCTGATGTCAAAAAGCTTGAGAGATATCATAAAAGAGGAAGCAAAGGCTTTTGCTTTTGAGTTGGCTTGGATGAAGGCTATGAAAGAAAATGATATTCTTAATCTTGGAAGATCATTAATTTTACCAAACCCCGCAGTCAACGGCATCCACGACAAAAGCCTGGAATTTGTCCTTGAAGGAATAAATTCAGGAAAGAAGCCTTTAGAATTATTTATGCAGCTCAGCTGCGATAGATAGTCATCAATGTCCCGTTTACGTCGAAAGTCTGCTCTCTCGTGAGGCCAAGGGGGTGATGCATCGGGCCGTGGACGATAAGCTTCCCTTTGAGCTCATCCTTGAACTTGTTGTCGAGCTGCTGATGCTGCTTGTCCGGATACCAATAGACATAGTCATAATTGCTCAGGTCGTGCTGCATGAAATTGCCTTTCATAAGGTTTGCTTTGTGCACATGGGGGATATGCATCAGCTTATTCCTCATCTGCTGCGCATGGTTCATCAATTCATCATCATGCTCGATACCGTGAGCGTTAGTGAAAAGAGAGGCTATGAACACTACCTTGCCGTCGCCGCTGCCCATATCAAGGAAGCTCTTTGATTTCTGCAGCTGAATCTTCTTGAAGAGCTCATAGGCATCATCTGAGGCAGACATTACCCAGTGGCCGACGCCTGTATCTTTGTACGGAACTTTGCCCTGCAGCATCATATCTTTGTAGAAGTCATTGTAGGCCTGCCTTATCATGACAAAGTGCTCTGGAAACATTATAGAGAATAATAAAAGAAGTTATATAAAAATATTGTTAAATTTTCTTCAAAACCTCTTCGACTTTCTTCTTCAGGGCATCTTTCCCTAGCGCTCCGACAATCCTGTCGATCTCCTCGCCTTTGTTGAAGAATATCAATGTCGGAATCCCGCGAATGCCGAACTGCGACGGGATGCCCATGTTCTCGTCAGTGTTCATCTTGGCGAACTTCATCCTCTTCGCAAAATCTTTGGACAGCTCTTCAAAGCCCGGTCCCATCATCTTGCATGGGCCGCACCATGGCGCCCAGAAATCTACTACAACGGGCATTGTCTTGTCATGGGTCTCCTTCTCAAAATTGTTCTCATTAAGTTCAAGCATTCTTCTCACCTTTCATTGCGTCAGCAATCCTGCCGACGGCAACGACATATGCTGCCTCGCGCAATGTTATTCTCCTTTGATTTGAGGTAAAGTAGAGATTATTAAATGCTTCGGTTATCTTGGTCTTCAGCTCTTTGTCGAACTTACTGGCATCCCATCTCTCATCCTTCTTGTTCTGCACCCATTCAAAATAGCTGCCCATGACTCCGCCTGAGTTGGCGAGCACATCTGGCACAATTATTGTCTTGCCTTTCAGAATCTCATCGGCTTCCGGCGCTGTCGGCCCGTTGGCCAATTCCAGTATCAGCTTTGCCTTTATCTTGCCCGCGTTCTCACTTGTTATCTGGTTCTCCAAAGCTGCTGGGATCAATATGCTGCATTCTGTCTCAAAGATGCTCTTGTCTGTCTGTTTCGCTCCTGGAAATCCGAGGACTGAGCCAGTCTTCTCCTTGAATTCAGCAAGCTTCACGACATCAATGCCTTCGGGATTTATAATCTCCCCTCTTGAATCAGCGATAGCCACTATCCTGTAGCCTCGCTCATGCAATATCTTCGCAGCCCAGCTTCCTGCATTGCCAAAACCTTGGATTGCCACAGTCTTCTCCTTTATGCCATACACCTTGACAGCCTCCTCGAGAACATAGACGCCGCCAAGCGCAGTAGAATTGTCCCTGCCTATGCTGCCGCCTTTGTCTAAAGGTTTCCCCGTTATGACAGCAGGATCATATTTTCCTCTTAACTTCCCGAATTCATCTGCCATCCACGCCATCATCTCAGGCGTCGTGTAGACATCAGGGGCCGGAATATCAACATCAGAGCCTATGTCTGAATGTATAGCTTTTATGTAAGCCCTGCTCAAAGCTTCAAGCTCTTCCTTGTCAAGCTTCTTAGGATCGACAGTCACGCCGCCCTTGCCGCCGCCGAACGGGACGTTGCAGACAGCGTTCTTTATCGTCATCCAGAAAGACAGCGCTTTCACCTCATCGATGTCCACATTGGGATGAAACCTTATGCCGCCCTTGAATGGGCCTCTGGAATTGTTATACTGGACACGATAGCCGTGGAATGTCCTGATTCCAGACTTGGTCTTCACCCGGAAATGCACATCAATGATCTTCTGCGGGTTTGACAATGCCTCTGTTATCCAGGGCTCGAGCTTCAGCATCTCCGCGCTCTTCTTCAGCTGCTTCATCGCATTCTCAAACGGGCTCATGCTGCTCATTCTTCTGTCCTGCTTCCTTCATCTTGACTTTCTGGAAGTATCTCCTGTCAGGGATAAGGAACTTTTTCTTGTTCTTGTCCATGTCAGTGAATAGGTCTGCGCTGTCCACGAGCTTCCCGCTTGTTGTCGGCGCGAATGATATCACTTCCACCCTGCAGCCCATCGACTTCAATGAATCAAGAAGCTCCTTGAAATCGCCGTCGCCGGAAACTAAGACAATTGTATCAAGCTTTGGCGCCATCCTTATCATGTCCATCGCGATGCCAATGTCCCAGTCGCCCTTTTTGGCTCCGCCATAGAAGATTTGGAGATCCTTCTGCCTGACTTCAAAGCCTATATTTGTAAGCGCGTCAAAGAAATTCACTTCTTCCTTCACATCTGCCTTTATCACATAAGCAAAAGCCCTTATGAGGCGCCTGCCTGCTACAGCCTCTTGTAATATCGCACGAAAATTGACCTTGCTCGCATAGAGCTGCTTTGCGCTGTAATACATGTTCTGCACATCGATAAAGACCCCAACTTTCTGTTCCTTATTCTGGACCATTTTCACCACGTCACCACTTTTTCTTCAAAGCCGCAGTCGGAGCAAAGCAATACTCCTTGCTTGAACTTCAACGCCTTGCTGCCGCATCTCGGGCAAGTCTGGCTGCCCATCTTGCTCGCAAAATCTGAGAGTCTGTCCCCCATAAGAATGCTGATGACCCAGAAGTTTATAAAATTAGTGGTAAACTATTTATACTTTCTTTGATATGATGCCTAACATGAGTTTCAGGCCGAGTGAACAGGTGCCGGTTGGCGATAATGATCCCACCAATCCTAAGGCGGAGAGAGAATTCGAGCACATACAGGAAAACAAGAAGACAAGGGAGCATGCCATCGAGGCAAGGCTTCAGGGCTATGAAACAATAGACGAAGAGAAGTACGACAGCAAGGAGAAGCTCATCAGTGCGCAGGAAAACTATATGGAAGGGATCTATCCCCTAGTCCTGGGTTTTCTAGGTTTTGTGACGACAGGATTGAGCATAATGAATGGCTATCAGCAAGTGCCTTTATTCATAGGTCTTGTCGTGCTTCTTATTGGGGCTTACTGGCATATACATGTCAACCTGAAGAAAAGGCTCAGGGCAGAAAATAAGATGCATGATGTCGATGAGCTTGAAGGCTCAAGCAGGTAGCCTTGCTTCTACAAAGAGATAGTGCTTCTCCTGGCCCATCAGCTCCAGCATTATCCTCTTCACGATTATGTTCTCGGGCTCAGGCATGAGCTTCACCCTGCTCTTTAAGTCATCAAAGCTCACGAAAGGGGCCTCATCTCTCAGCTCTATTATCTGCCACATGTGCTTCTTTCCAAGGCCCGGAAGCAGCTCGAGCTGATGCATCCTTGTTGTGAGGGGCTGGCTCGTGTTGAAAAATTCAACAAAACGGGCCTCGTTGAGCTTGACTAATTCTTTCAAGACAACATTGAGCTCCGATTTGGCCGTCTCTGTGAGCTTGTCTACGACAAGCTTTCCCTTGATATGATGTATCTTGTCCCTTTTTCCTTCACCTATGTAGATCTCGTCATGAGGCTGAAGGAAAACGTCTTTCTTCGGCACAAGCTCAAGCAACAAGAAATGCTCTTTGCCTATCGCTTGAGCAATCGGTGTCTTTATGTGGCTAGGCCTGGGGTCAAACGGATAGCCATTCGGCAGGAAATCTAGGATGACTGCTTGCTCTTCCTTGATGAAATGTTCTTCCTGCATTTTCTCCATTCCTCACTCTTACACCCATGTAAACTTACTCCCCAAGGGTATTTTTGAGTTACATCTATTTAAATGTTGTGCAATATTAATGCCAAAGATAGCAGTAAAACTGTCTAAATGTTGCGATGCTGGAGACATAGGAATCATTTCTTCTGATAATCTTCTAGAACGCCCATTATCTTCTTTAGGCTCTCGTTGCTCACTGTCATCGTATAACCCTGCAAGATGACCTTTAAGTCTTCAACTGAAGTCGGCATCAGGTCAACAATCTTCTTTATTTGCATATCCCTGAATCTTGGGATCTCAAGCTTGTCTATCTTCTTGCACATCTCTTCTGCCTTCTTCTCGTCAAGCTTGGAGAAAGTCGCTATATACGCCTCAGTCTTGTTGCTCCTGTAATTCAGTTCCTTATCGCGTTTCTTTATCTCGGCAAGCTCTTTCTTGAGCTCTGCCATCGACATCGCTTTCTCCTCTATGACTGTGTATGTCATTATGCTTTCCTCAGGTGTATAGGATGGACAAGCAAAGTTTTCTCGGCGTTCAAGTCTTTTATCTTGACGAAATAGCACTTGCCCTGCATCCCTTTGATTGTGCCGTTCCTGTTATGATAGCGGGTGAAATAATGGCCTTGCTGCACTGCGCTCTCAGCGATGAGATGCACCTTGTCTCCAGGAGCAAACTTCTGGAAATAGCTCTGCAGGCTTATCTTACCCTTCCTTGCGCTGTCCTTCAGCATCTTATGGCGGGACTTTCGCCTCATGCCGCCCATTCTGTCTACCATAGAGAAAGAGGAGTTTCAAGAGGTTTATAAGTATTACGGTTTCTAGCGCGCAAGCTTTATTGTCCTTGAAATAGAATAATCGCTGTCTTCAATACCGACAAAACTTTGGAAGAATTCATCACCAAGATCCCTAAAGAACGCAAAAGGCCCTCTTTTAGGCACGGCTTTGTAAGTCACATTGATAGTGCCATCATCAAGCCTTTCAACGCTGACATTACTGAAATGCACCTGCTTCCTGAAAGGCCTAAGCATATGCTGCTCGCTGAACATGTCTACCCTGTGAGCTTGTTTTGTTTCCATGTCTACCAGCACAAGGTCTGTCCTCTCAAAATAGCCGCCAGAGTCTCTGCCGAGAAAACCTGCACTGGTGAGGTAAGCTATGTCGACAACATAAAGCCCATTATCAGAATCAGCAAAATGTGTATCTCCAAGGTTAGTCTTGAAATAGCTTCCAAAAAAGCCTTTGTTGATAATAGCTTCATTGCTCTTCAATATTTCCAAAACTGCGCCATCGACTGACATTTTCAGCTCTAATCGCATTCCTCTTTTAAAATTTGCTATTTGAATCAAAAGTTTTATAAGAAACAAACCCAATTTTAGTGCCATGAAGATGATATTGCTTTTGTTGCTTGTTGCTGCCTTGCTGTCAGGCTGCTTGAGCAACAAGCCAACATTCGGACAGGTTTGCAACGATAACCTCAGGACATACGTCAGCCCGCCAGGAGAGGAGCAGGTATTTTGCTATGACAAAAAGGGTTCCGTAGAGCTTATTCTCAGCAATTATGGCGATATAGTTGTTCAAAGGTATGATTTTCTCATAACTGGCAGCAAGAAAAACTTCAATGGCACCATAAACAGGGCCTTCAGGCCTGCAAGTAGCGATTTCATCAGCATAAATTACAACAGGAAAGACATAGGCAATATCCTCAAGCTCACTATAACACCTACAATAATCTTTGAAGGTGAGAATAGGAGCTGCAGGACAGCCCAATTCATAGCATACCAAATTGAATCATGTGAATCATAGAAAATTATTTAAGCAGGAAAAACAGGAGATATCGCA
>JAGVOV010000047.1 GCA_020052545.1 archaeon
GATGTTCTTTCTTAAGATGAAGTCTTTGGAGAAATAAAGACAAAAATTAATAAAACAAGGCAATTTATCCGCATCCGGTGATATCATGGACTGCATTTTCTGCAAGATCGTCAATGGAGAGATACCGAGCGCAAAGCTGTTTGAGAATGCTTATTGCTTTTCTTTCCTCGACATAAATCCTGCGGCCAAAGGCCATGCATTAGTCGTGCCGAAGGAACATTTTGAGACTTTGCTGGACTTGAATGATGAGAATGCTATTGGCCTGATAAAGGCTGTCAAGAGGGTGGCGAAAGGAGTCGTCTTGGCGACAAAGGCTGACGGCTACAATATCA
Source organism: archaeon (assembly GCA_020052545.1). Taxonomy (GTDB): domain Archaea; phylum Nanobdellota; class Nanobdellia; order Woesearchaeales; family JAGVOV01; genus JAGVOV01. Next base: position 333 of record JAGVOV010000047.1, read on the forward strand.
TCATGAACAACAGGAAAGCGGCAGGACAGGAAGTGATGCACGCGCATTTCCATATCATACCAAGGTTTGAGAACGATGCGTTGAGGATATCTCCATCGACGAAGAAATATGGCGACAATGAGCTGCAGGAATACAAAGAGAAGATAATGAAGAATGTCTAGTGCAGCATCACAAGCTCTTCTTTGCTGCACTTCTCGCATTTGAAGACCAAGTACTTCGTGCCGCTGCTTTCTCTGACGCCTTGCTCTTTCATCTCAAGGACGCATTTCCTGCATATCCTTGGCGGCTCCTCTTTCTTCTCGAACGGGTTTATCTGCATATTATCACGACACTATACTCGCGCACACGCCCTCAAGCTTGTTTCCGTCACCCTTGAAGTAGAAAATTGCGCCGGTGTCAACATCTTGATATTTGACAGTAAGATAAGTGGCCCAGTTGTCGCCTACTTTGGTGCAAGTCGGTACCAGGAGGCCAGTAAGTGTCTTGACCTCTCCAGCTCCCAGGATTGTGTCCGTATCATTGAAACTTGTCGTCGCTGCGCTATCGCTCGTCGTCGACATATTGACCCAGTCTATCGTAATTGTGTTCTTCTTATTGTTCTTGACCTTCAGTACATCGTTTCCTGTCACAGCATTAGCATATGAAGTTACGCCGACATCAGCAACATTCCAATAGGTTTCAGCTCCCCTCTTTTTGGCTCCTGCTCCCACCCCCGGGATGCCTCCAAGGACAGCGACAGCAATCAACGCAATGATGATGACGACCGCGAGAATAATCATATACTCTGTGGCAGTCTGGCTTTTTTTACTCACAATCACGATATCCACCTCTTTGGGATACAAAATCATACACTATGAGCCTAAAAGGTAATATTGTATATTTAAATCTTATGGTTTTTCCTTTTCCAGCCTCAATATGGCATCGATAGCCCTGATGGCAACCTCGATCTGCGCCTTATTTGGCTTCCTTGTAGTTATCTTCTGCAGCATCAGGCCAGGGTAATTTACAATCCTGAATGCCCAGTTCTCATGATATCTTCCCCCGAGGCGCAATATTTCATATGAGATGCCAGCTATCACCGGAATAAGCACAATCCTAAGCACGAGCTTCAGCGTCCAGCTTGCCGGCGTAATCAGAGAGAAGACAGCGATGCTTGCCAGAAGCACGATGACAAGGAAATTCGTGCCGCATCTTGGGTGCAGCGGGCTGAATTTCTTAACATTGGCTGCCTTGAGCTTTTCGCCGTGCTCAAAGCATGCGACAGCCATATGCTCCGCGCCATGATACTGGAAGAGCCTCTTTATCTCGATGAAATTTGATATCAAGAAGATATATGCAAGGAGTATGGCTATCCTTATGATGCCATCAACTAAGTTGAACAAAAGACCAGCGACGGATATCATCTTTGTCAGGTAAAACGGGAACACTATGAACAGGATGATTGAGAAGAACAGGGAAGTGGAGATGGTGAACCATATCTTCTTGTCATCCATGTCGCCTTCCTCGCCCGACTGCTCAGCCGAGTAAGATATAGCCTTTATCCCAACAACAAGCATCTCTATGAGATTGACAACACCCCTGATTAAAGGCAGGCCAAGGATAGGATATTTTTCTGATGCCGGATAAAGTCTCTCTTTTTTCACCGCAATCTTCCCATTAGGTTTCCTCACGGCTATTGCCACATTCTTCTGCGACTTCATCAGCACGCCTTCAAGGACAGCCTGACCCCCCAGCACAATCTTCTGCATCCTTGTTTCTTTAAATGAAATCTATATATATTTTGCTAATATTTATATAGGCTCAGCCATCACTTTCTTCCATGGTGCTTGAGAAACTTTCAGATTCATTGAAAGCGACGCTGCAGAAGATAGCAAAGAGCGTCTTTGTTGATGAGAAGCTTGTCAACGAGCTTGTCAAGGACATACAAAGAGCTTTGTTGCAGTCAGATGTGAACGTGAAGCTGGTCTTCTCGCTGACCCAGAAGATAAAGGACAGGGCGCTGAAGGAAGACACGACAAAGAACCTGACGAAGAAAGAGCAGCTGATCAACATTGTCTATGAGGAGCTTGTGAATTTCCTCGGCAAGGAAGGCCACAAGATAGAGGTAAACAAGAAGCCTTTCAAGATAATGCTTGTCGGCCTTTTCGGAAATGGAAAGACTACACATGCAGGCAAGCTCGCAAAATTCTTCTCCAAGCGCGGTCATAGGGTTGCAGTAATACAAACAGACACCTGGCGACCGGCAGCTTACGATCAATTGAAGCAGCTTGCGGAGCAGGTGAATGTGCAATTCTATGGCATGAAAGATGAGAAAGACCCAATCAAGATATACAAGGCGTTCGAGAAAGAGCTCCAGAATTTCGATGTCGTCATAGTGGACACAGCAGGAAGGGATGCGCTGAGCAGCGATCTCATTGAAGAACTGAACAAGATAAATTCCCTTGTGCAGCCTGACGAGACATTGCTTATCATAGGGGCAGACATAGGCCAGGCTGCTGAGAAGCAAGCTACAGCATTCCACGAGACATGCAAGATTACTGGAGTAATAATAACCAAGATGGACGGGACAGCCAAGGGCGGCGGGGCATTGATAGCGTGCGCCGTGACCAAGGCGCCAGTAAAATTCATCGGCGTCGGCGAGAAAGTTGACGCATTGGAAGAATTCAAGCCTGCCAATTTTGTCGGAAAGATGCTTGGCATGGGCGACCTGGAAGCGCTGCTGGACAAGGTCAAGGAAGCGATGACAGAGGAGCAGGCTGAGGATTTGAGCAAGAAATTCCTCAAAGGAGAATTCACTCTTATTGACCTCTATGAACAGATGGAGGCGATGAACAAGATGGGGCCTCTGACAAAAGTCATGGATATGATCCCTGGTTTTGGAAATTTAGGCATGTCAAAGGATGCGATAACGCAGCAGGAAGGCAAGCTGAAGAAATGGCGCTTCATCATGGACAGCTGCACAAAAGAAGAGCTGGAAGATCCGGAGGATATCGACGCGAGCAGGATAGACAGGATAGCGAAAGGCTCAGGGACAAGCACAAATGAAGTCCGGGAATTATTGAAGCAGTACAAGCAGAGCAAGAAGCTCGTTAAGATTTTCAAGCCCGGCAATCAGAAACAGATGCAGCAGATGATGAAGAAGATGCAGGGCGGAAACGTCAAGTTCTGATATAATTGAAGCCCTGCCTGTCATAGACTTTTCTTATGGTCTCGGTGTTCTCACAATAATGGCATGAGACAAACCTGGTGCTATTGATGTCCCTTATCAGACTCCTGCTAGGCAGGTGCTCAATAGAGACATTCGTGACGCACTTGTCGTTGGCGCAGTTGACTCTGCCATAGACCATGCCACCGACCTTCGGCCTGAATTTTTCCACAACTTTCCCATCCTGGATTACGTTTATCGTTGCCTGCGGCGACAACAAAGCGATGGCCTCGAGCTGCTCCCTACTGAATCCATAAGGCGCATGTATCTTGACGATGTCTTTTGGAATCTTTCCGGCCTTCTTCGGAGGAAGATTGCTCGATGTGACTATCGTGATGTCTGAACCTTCGAAACCGAGCATGCCCTCAAGGCGTCTGCCCCATCCCTGCGTGATGTGATCGATTACAACACCGTTCTGGACATAGCCGCTCCTTGACTGGGAAAGATTTTTCTGGCTGCCATCGATTTGGATCTTATCTACACTGAATTCAACATTTTGCGCCTCGCTTCCTTTTGGGAAATCAACATTCATCATCCCGAGGCCTATAGCATACAATGCAGCCCTGACATGCCTGCCGAAACTGGCCTGTGCTTTGCTGATATTGAGAGGATGGAAATTCAATTCCCATGATATCTCCTCGAAAGTCGCCATGTCTATCGGCAATGGATGCATCAGGAAAGGCGCCTTATCGCCAAGCTTTTCATACATACTTTTTGTTATCTGGCCGGCAGATTTTATCTTGCCAAAATCCTCTCCCGTGCCGACTCTCTCTTTCTGCGGCCTGGTCTGATAGGCAAAATCCGCGTTCCTCATAGCTTCCATGAAATTCTGGCCATGGTCGATTATCTTGACGCCCTGCTGGTTCAGCATCTCCATCATATATTCGGGCGGCGCAAACCTCGGATCTGGATATGCAAGATGCAGCTTGAAGTTGAAGAGGTTTGCGACCGCCATGATTGAATGCACAGTCCTCCCATTCCTCAAGTCGTTAAGGAGCGCTATGCTTATGCCGTCATCAAGCGCCCTCCCCTTAGATGCGGCATACTGCTTTATCGTGAATAAATCCAGAAGACACTGTGTCGGATGCTGGTTCTTACCGTCACCCGCATTTATCACCATGGGTATCCTTGAGGAGAAAGGGA
>JAGVOV010000085.1 GCA_020052545.1 archaeon
AAAGCAAATTCGCTGAATGCTCTCATTCATGTGACGGTGCCATGCGATTTCCAGAAATTCCAGGTCATCGATCTGATCAAGGACTGCAGCGAAGTCACTCCAGGACAGATATGCTCATCTTCCAAGGTAACAGTCGAACGTGAAATCAAGGATATGCTAAAAGACACATTTGGAAAATGGGACAATGGGTATTATTTCAGCATAACTTCGAAAGGTGGTGGGTGCAACATGCAGCTGCCACTGCTGCCAGATCCATACTGCAATGTGGATTCTCCTGGCCAGGTAATTTCGGAAAATATAAGTACTAAAACCAATGGTGGAGTGAAAGTGCTGTTGAAGGTGTGCAGATGAAAAAAGCCATGGAGACTGAAACGCTGCTCATATTGATATTGATGGCTGCGCTGTTCATCATACTTATGTACATAATATTCAAGAGGATACTCAATGTATAAGAAAGGGCTCGAGGAAAGAGTATATACTATAGCGCTTTGGGTATTCGCATTCATCGTCGTCTTGGCAGTATTCACATCGACAACACTTTATGCGAAAAATTCGGCATCATCATCCACATGCAGCTTCTCCGGCACATTAAGGAGCTTCCAAGACAGGTTCGGGGCGGATGCCATCACCCCAGATACAAAATTGGCATGCAAGACAATCGACTTTGGAGCGCTCGACCAGTATGGCAACAATGATGCGGAACTCAAAAGGAATAATCTGAAGCAGGTGTCAGATATGATGTATGATTGCGCATCTGAAGTAAATTTTGGAACAAGAAACATATTTGCAGGAAATAAGGTAACTGAAGGGATATTCTGCTTCCCATGCTTCTCATTCTACCTTCCAAGTCAAGCAAGCGCACTTTCAACACAAGACCTTGATACCTATCTTAAGAGCTATGAATTCACAAAAGACGCAAAAAAGATGAAGATGTTCCAGCTCCTTTCACCGATATTGGTTCCCCTTGACGAGAATGACAAGCAGTACATCATAGAAGGCTCTAGCCTGAAATGGTTCAGGTGGGACCAGTCAGGCATCAACTTCGAATACGGAAAAACAATAGAGCCGAACGAGGACTATTCGATAGTCTATCTGAATGGTGTCGCGCCTAAGGGCAGAAGATACAACCCCCTGCAAATCCTAGGCGCGTCAAACAAGGACGCAAAATTCTTGGTCATAGTGAAAACGAAAGATTTTTCCAAGTTATCATGCAACGTTGAAAATGACTAAAAAAGGATTGAGCACAATAGTTTTTGTGATGATAATATTCATGATAATCTTAGTCATACTCCTTATCTACCAAGGACTGATAGCAAACATCATGATCGGGGACACAAAAGATGAGATGTGCAAGAACGAGATAAGGCAGAGGGCGACTTCCAAGAGCTTTGGCGGCGCGGTGACAGACATTGGAGGCAAGAAGAGCTACATGCCAGACTGTGAGACTGAATTTGTCAATCTCACTGCAAAGGACTATTCTGGAGGAAGTGGAGTAAATTACGAGCTTGTTAAAGAAGCGCTCGCGCAGAACCTTTATAGATGCCAGAAGCTCTTCAACAAAGGCGGGCCAAATGAATGGTACAATCCTTTCACTGACTGGAACGTGGAGAATGTATGCCAGATATGCAGCATCGTAAATTTTAACGGATTCGACAAGGACATAAGCAATTTTGGGACGTATCTGATGGACCACAACACGCCAGACACCAAGATATCTTACTATGAATTTGCCATAGGCAGGAAGCCAACACTGGAGGAGAGAGACGCAGCAACAAACGCACCGCCAATATCAACAAAAGACCCTTACACCACAATCTTTGTTTTCTCGAAAAGAAACACCTGGGGGGAATTTTTCGGATGGGGTGGAGGGGGAGCGGCAGCTGGCGCCGGGACTGGGGCAGTAATCATATTGTCATTCATACCATTCGTCAATGTGGCAACTTGGGCTGCAGTAGGAACTATTGGCGGCTTGGCCCTGATAGCCGGGACAGTGGGAGGCACGTTGGCTTCAGAGCACAAAGATACTTACTATGTTTCATCCTTCATGGTGCCTTACAATGCTTATGGCCTCAAAGACAAGTGCACTCACTTGGGCCAGAAGCCCGTCATGGACGATTTAGATAATACATAAATATCCGTTTAGCTAGCGTTGCAGCATGGACAGAAAAGCGGCTTTGGAATGGGACACTTTGGGCAAGTTCATACTTTACGGCCTCATCCTCCTTGCCTTGATAGGCATTATCTTTGTTGTGAAGAACGGCATCGGCGACACTTTGAAGGCCTTAGGCCAATTTTTGAGGTTTGGCAGATAATGGAGCTATCAACAAACAAGCTTGTGGAAATACTCCTTGTCTTGACCATAGTCGTGATAGCCGCAATAATCCTGATAGCGATGATAGCCAAGAGCAAGGATTCAGTTATAGACATAAAGCTCAACTCGTCAAAGCTAGGCTTCGGCACCAGTTTCCCCTCTCACGATGGCATTAAAGTTATAGAAAGCTTTATATATAACTGTATACACAAAGCTATATCAAGAGGTGCTGGATTATGAGCAAAAAAGGTGACATGTCAATAAACGTTATTATCGTCGCCGCAATCGCGCTTGTTGTTTTGATTGTCTTGATAGCAATCTTCACGGGCAAGATCGGCATATTCAATAGGGGAGCATCAGACGCAACCCATCCTGCAAACACAGGGATCTGCAGATATGATGACACCTCAAATGACCCTAACGTATTCTACAGATGCGCGAACGCAAAGCCAAGCACCGGCACCTGGAGCAATCTGAAGGACGACAGGAAATGGATCGATTGTGGCGCAGATGATGCTGGCTTGAATGTCAAGTGCACGAGCTGCAAAGGAACAAAACAAAATTGCGGTTTGACTGGCCTGACATAAGATGAAAAGGGCTATGGAGCTTAGCTTGAATCTGATAATCATAGCTGCGCTAGCCCTGATTGTCTTGATCGTCGTCATTGCCATATTCACAGGCAACATGAGCAGGATCTTTGGGACCATCTCATCTACACAGAATGAGACAGGGACAGCCAGCAAAGAGAGCACATGGTGCTTATCAAGCCTGACCCAGAAATGCAGCTATGATTTAAAATCATGCAGCGAGATAAGGGAGGGCGCCAACGCGGCAGCGAGGCTTCCTTCCAGCAGCAAGGATTGCGGCTCAGGAGAGAGGCGCGCACTGGCAGCTAACGCGCCTGTCGGCCAAAGGCTCTGCTGCCTAAAAATATGAACAAGAAAGGGGATTCTGACACAGGATTGCAGCCTCTGGGAGACAGCGTCCTTTCTGTCTTGGCCATAATATTCGTATCAGGCGCCATCATGCTGATCATTATGGGATTTTTAGGACCAAGGACATATTATTATAGCGAAAATAACTTAGAGTACATGAAACAGGCGATAGACAAGACACCAGTCTTGAAGGAAAGGATAATCCCGGTAAATATTGAGCCTAAAACAATACTGGCGGCATGCGATGGCTGCTTATGCCTTTGTGAAGGAGCATCATGCCAGGACAAAGAGCTGAAAAGGGCCTGCTTCTCAGGCTATGAAGTCCAGATAATGGCAAGGAACAATAATGGGGCTAGTACTGGAATGATAGGCTCACCAGAAGAATTTAAGTCAGCGCTAAAATTCGTCAAGACAAAACAGAGCTCAAAATCGGTCATATTGATTTCTAACGTTGTGTGAGCAAATATTAATATATCCAGAGAAAAAATAGGGCTATTATGAATAAAAGAGGCGCATGGACCGACCATATAACCGGCAAGCTCATCGAAATGGTCTTGGTGATAGCCTACATTGTTGTGCTGACAATGATTGTTAGGAACATGTACGAAAATTCTATGTTCGAAAGAAGGATAATAGCTGCCGACAGCGCTATATTGATTGACACGTTGTATGCCTCACCAGGAAATGTAATGCAGCATTACTATAACAACTGGCAAGGCTTCATGATCTCTTTTGAGCAGAACCAAGTGGTTGTTTACAAGAGCGCAAACAGCTCGCTTCCTGGAAATGAACCCAGGTATAGGTTTGGCGAAGACACGCAAATCCCTTTCCAATATTCGACATTCTTCGCGAAAGGTAAGAAAAAAGAGGATTTCTTAATTTTCTTGAAGACCCAGAATATGCTCAAGCCCGAATTAAACCCTGAAATAACCCAACAAGACCTCAAACAGACAAAAGACGGAAGCGTCGTCAAAGGCAACGGAAGAACTATCTTGATAGACACTTTAGAAAATAATGACGGCGAAAAATCAAAGACTGCGATGGCCTTAACTGATTATTTCCAATCAGTTGAAGCGACATCTTACTTCACATACATATACGCAGCGAAGAATGAGCAGGAACGCAGCATAATGTTAAGGAACAAGCCTGATTTTTACATAATCTTCGAGCCCTCAATCGCTGTGTCGGACCGCTTCTTTGTCGTGGTGGCGAACAAATCAAGCGAAAATTTTGGTTTGGGCATAGCCAGCAAGCTTTCGCAACTTGCAGAATTCAACGGAGTAGGTTTTGCGATAGACGAAAATGACGCTATGCTGAGAAGGGCGCCTCATGCAGCGGCCAGAATCATGGCGAATGGTGATTTTGCAAAGATACAGAGGAACAAAGACATCATAGGCAAAGCTGCAGTCGCAGCAATAAAGGGATACAATGGATAAGAGGGCGGGGCTTTTTGAATTTGACCTTTTGTGGTTTTTGAATCTGGCCTTGATGATATTTGTGGCTTCAGGAACCATCTATTTGGTCAGCTATTCTTTGAATTCACAGAAAGACCTCTCGACGCTCAGGGCAAATGTGTTTCTGACAAGAGCCTTATACTCACAAGAAGGTTTGTCTTACCATGACGATGCCACTGGAAGGCTTTATCCAGGCATATTAGACATCGACAGGTTCAGGAATAAATATCTTGATGAGGCAGACCATTACGAGAATAACAGGATGATCTCAGCAAATATCTCGCTTTTCAGCAAAGATGGAATATTGATGCGGCAATTTATCTACAATCCGGAGATGTTCAGGATATGGAAGCCGGCAACGACATTCAAAGATTATGCAAGGATCAAGATGACAAGATCCATCCTTATAAAGAACGGCAACAACATAGAGCAAGGGACCATAGTAACAGAAGTGGTGACGCCTCATGGATAGAAAAGGTCTGGCGATCCCCGACAGTGTCACTTTTGTGTTTGTCTTCCTAGGGATATTGCTGCTCTTCATAATATTCTTCTTCGCTTTTAGGGTACTGGATGCAGACCTTGAGACGAAGCTGGCGACAGATTCCATGGATTCCATCGTAGCAACAACGTTCCAGAGCTACATGAGGCAGCCCGTCTCACTAGACATCGATGGCGATGGGAAGGCCGAAGAGACAAGCGTTGCTGAGCTGATCGCGATTGCCGATGGAAATAAGGCGGCAGAGAAATTCCTTGAGAACTTAACAGGAAAATTCTTTGACAATAGGATGGGAATCTACTGGAAGCTTGACGTTAGCTATGACGGCAGCGGCCTGAGCTATGGCCACAGCTATGCCGAAAAAGTTGTTTCACAGTCAATGCTTGCACCTATCTTCTCGCCAATCTATGCACCAATGGCATTAGAAATAATGACACAGGAACAGATAAAATATTCAAGCGGCGAGATTCCGAAGCCGGACAAAAAGGTTGTGAAGTATGAATTTACATATTGGGTGCTGTTCCGTGGATAAAAAAGGAAATGCTTTCCTGATATTGATGCTGGTTTTTACAGCCCTCATACTGAGCCTTGCCTTCTATCTTGCCTACTCAAAGATGACCTCTTTCAAAGGTTATGTGGGGAAGAGCCAGGCTGAGCTCGTCTTCTTCTACCAGGAAGGTGAAAGACAGCTCATGTACACAGACCTTGCAGCAAAATATGCCATGCAGGATTCATTGATAGAATCTTTGTCAAGAGTCGACGGCTGCGGAAAATACATGGATTCTCCGACAGTTTTCTCGACTGGCCAATGCAACCTTTCGATGTTTATGCTGCAAAGGACCTTGGCAAGGATATTCAACAGAAAGGTGAACCTTTATTTTGACTTCTCGCAATACAGCATACCAAAAAGCAACTATCTCGTGTCTATACCAAAAGAGAACGACACCATAAAGGGGTTCGCTGCAGAAAACATCTACCTACCAAGCTACAATAAGGAAAAGATCCTAGCCGGAATGACCAAGCAGGAGAGAGAATGCATCACGAACAATCAGATCCCGAATACAATGTTTGGCGTAACAGCGTGCTCTACCTGCAGCGGCACAGACTGCTCTGATTATGACGAGAATTCATGCAAGCTCGATCCCTGCAAGCTGAGCTGCAGCTGGACAGACCAGAAATGCACAAAGGCAATAACTTTCTATTCCATCAATCCAAGCTTCACCATAAGCAACAGCTTCAACATAAGCAATTACTTCAATATATCTTTAGAAGTGAGCAAGATAGCCAAAGAGTGCAGCCAAGTGCAGGACAAGCCAGGGTGTTTCATCAGCAAAGCAAAAAATCTTGGAAGGGTGGCTGTCTGCCTGGATGCAGAGGAAGAGAAGTTCTTCAGGCTTTATGAATCGATGAGAAGCTGCCAAGAGAGCCAGGACAACAACTGCAGATGCAGCATCAGCTACAATGGCAACAACAAAGTTTCGCTGAAGGTAGAGGCAGGATCAATAATCCTGGAAGACAGCAATTTCTCCGAAAAAATCGACATTGGCCAGACAGGCATGCTGTATGAGCAGGCCGGAACTTTCTATATAAAGGACCTTAAGAATGCTGAGATTGACATAAATAATGGAATATCAATAAAAGGCCTTCAAGAGGTATATGACAAAGAGATGTTCAGGAACAATGGTATATTTTTTGTCGACAAGCAGACGGCGGCCGGCAGCATTTATCAAAGCACGCCTTTCTGCAAGATAAAATATGACAAGGCACAGGTCTGCATCGAGTCAAAGCAGAAGATATTCTCATATACGGAATTAAAGAGCAAGCCGGCAATATACAGGTTTTCTGTGGCTTTTGAGAAACCATAGCTGCAGCAGGCTGCTTAAATTAAGGCTAAATGCCTTCTGAAAAGCATTTTTTTCGGATGAAACCAAAATACTTATAAATAGGAGCTACCAACATTTTCTTAGGGGGAAAATGATCAAGATTCCATTTAATGACATTGTTGAAAGAATCAAGGCCGAGGCTGGCCTTAAGGAAGAGGAGATAAATTCTAGGATTAAGCAAAAGATGGATCAGCTTTCAGGCTTGATATCGAAAGAAGGCGCTGCTCACATAATAGCCAATGAACTTGGCATAAAGCTCATGGATACAGTGAGCACAAAACTAACAATCAAGAACATCTTGATAGGCATGAGGGATGTGGAAACCCTAGGCAAAGTCACAAATATTTTCTCTGTCAACAATTTCAACTCAAACGGAAGAGAAGGGAAGGTGGGCAGTTTCCTGATGGCTGATGAGACTAGCAGCATTCGCGTCGTGCTATGGAACAATCAGGCAGAAAAGCTTGTCGGCATAAAGATTGATGACATAATAAAAGTCAAAGGAGCCTATGTGAAAGAGAACAGGAACGGCTTTAAGGAGCTGCATCTCAACGACAGGAGCAGCATCACGATAAATCCGGAAGGCGAAAAGATAGACCAGGTGAAGCAGGCGGCACCTAAAGCAGTGAGGAAATTCATCAATGAGCTGAAGGAAGAAGAGACAGCGGAAGTCCTAGGCACAATTATCCAGATATACGACATCAAGTTCTTCGAGACATGCCCGGACTGCAACAAGCGCCTTAAGATAGACGGTGAGAATTTCATCTGCCCGAACCATGGCAATGCCATGCCAAAGTATAGCTATGTGATGAATGTCAT
>JAGVOV010000138.1 GCA_020052545.1 archaeon
CTCTCAAGGAATGTCAAATCGTAAGTTGTATATTTCAATGGCATCGGCTTGGCCTCATCAGAGTAGCCGATGGTTATGACACATTGCGGCCTCGCGAAGTCCGGCATGGCCAGCACCCTCTTAATCATCTCTTCATCAAAAGCAGACACCATGCAGCTGCCCAGTCCTTGTGCTGTGGCCATGAGCATCATGTTTTCAGCTGCGCAGGCGCATTCCTGAACAGAATAAAGCCTTTCCCCCCTTATGCCGTAGAAGCGCGCCTGTTTATGCGGCTCAGAGCATATCACTATATGGACTGGCGCAGTCTCCATCCAATATTGTTGGAAACAGCCCTCAGCTATCTTGTTCCTCTTCTCCTTGTCCATGACAACAACGAATTTCCAGGCTTGTATGTTCCCTGCAGTCGGGGCCAGGCGCCCGGCATCGAGGATATTGCCTACTTTGTCCCATTCGACAGCTATGTCCATGAACTTGGTGATGCTTCTCCTTGTCCTTATCGCATCAAATACATCCATGCTTACCTCTTTTACAAGCAATATTTATATACCTTCCTATATTTATATTTTCTCATGAAATACCTGGAACTGGTCAATGTTTACGAGGCGCTGGCAGGCACGGCAAAAAGGCTTGAGAAGACAAAGCACCTTTCCGAGTTCCTGAAGCGCACAGACAAGGGAGAAATACAGCAAGTGATGCTTCTTTTGCAGGGCCTTGTCTATCCGCCATGGGATGAAAGAAAATTAGGCGTTGCAGACCGGCTTGTCATAAAAGCCATAAACATAGCTTCCGGGATAGATTCTGACAAGATAGAGCATGAATGGAAGAAGACGGGAGACTTGGGCCTGGTGGCTGAAAACCTGATGGGGAAGAAGAAGCAAGTCACGTTGTTCAGCAGGGAGCTTTCAGTCAAAGATGTCTTCCTTAACCTGAGAAAGCTTTCCGAGGCGGAAGGTCAGGGAAGCGTGGACACGAAGACAAAGCTCATCGCAGAGCTTCTTTCAAGCTCCTCTCCTTTGGAGGCACGCTATATCATAAGGACTGTCCTGAATGACCTGAGGATAGGCTTGGGCGACGGCACGATAAGGGATGCGATAGTCTGGGCTTTCTTCGGCCTGGAGATAGGGTTTGAGCTGGACAAGAAGGGCAATCTTGTGACTGAAAATAGGGAATTATACAATCAGTGTGTCGAGCTTGTCCAAAGCGCATATGACATGACTAATGATTTCAGCAAGATCGCAGCAAACGGGAAAGAAGGCCTAGAGAACATCGGCATCGAGATATTTGAGCCGATAAAAGTGATGCTTTTCCCGAAAGCAAAAGGCATACAAGACGCGTTTGAGACTGTCGGGCGGCCAGCTGCTTTCGAGTACAAATATGACGGCTTCAGGATGCAGATACACAAGCAGGAGGATAAGATAATTATCTTCACAAGAAACCTTGAGAATGTCACGGCGCAGTTCCCGGAAGTCGTGCAGTTCGTCAGGAGGAATGTCGCAGGCCATAACTTCATCATTGATGGTGAAGCAGTCGGCTTTGATCCCAAGACTGGAAAGTACTTGCCTTTCCAGAGCATAAGCCAGCGCATCAAGAGAAAATATGACATCGACAGGATGTCAAAGGAATTTCCTGTGGAGCTTAACATTTTCGATGTGATAATGCATGACGGCAAAAACCTCATCAAGACTCCGTTCCAGCAGAGAAGATGGGTGCTTGAGAAGATTGTGAATCCGATTGAAAAAAAAATAATCCTGTCGAAGCAGATAATAACAGACAAAGATGAAGAAGCGGACAAGTTCTATCAAGAGGCGCTGAAGCAGGGCTTTGAAGGGATAATGGGAAAGAGCCTTGACGGCATCTACAAGCCCGGCAAACGTGTCGGTTATGGCATCAAGATAAAGCCGACTATGGAAAGCCTCGACTTGGTGATTGTGCAGGCAGAATGGGGCGAAGGCAAGAGGAGCAACTGGCTCACCTCTTATACAGTGGCCTGCCAGGATGATGAAGGTGAGCTTATTGAGATAGGAAAAGTAGGTTCAGGCCTGAAAGAGCTTGATGAGGAAGGGCTTTCTTTCGGTCAGGTGACAGAGATGCTGAAGCCATTGAAGACGAAAGAAGAAGGGAAGACGATATTTGTGAGGCCGAAGATAATAATTGAGGTTGTATATGAAGAGATACAGAAATCAACCACTTACACTTCAGGCTTTGCCCTGAGATTCCCAAGGATATTGCGCTTGAGGGATGATAAAGGCCTTGATGAGATCTCCACAATAAGTCAGGTGCAAGAGCTTTATGACATGCAGAAGGGGAAAGGGAATGCGTAAGCTGCAGAAGATTGTTACCCGGTTCTATTATCCGATCACGGTGAAGTCGTGGTCATTGGGCGCAATTGAGGAGATGAAAAAACTGATTGGCATCGGCTTCTCTGACATGATACTGAAGTTTGACGGCAAGACTGTGGAGAATTACAGGTTCTCTGATGAGGTTGAGAGAAGGATCAAGCCGGCAATGCTCGCTTTTGTGCAGTCCAAAGGCTTCTTCAATGGAATCCAAAAATATGAAAAACTTGTTGCAGAATTTGACAGGACATTAAAGGAAGGAAAGGACATGAAAAAAGCCGTTAAGCTCTCTTCAAAAGTCTACCCCCTGATGGGCGTCTCTTATTTTGTCTCAAACATTTTTCCGGGGGACCTACCAGCCTCAAAAAAAGACAAGATTCTGGAATTGTGCATGAAATACAGGATCGCTTCTAACGGCTACATGAATCGGCTTGACCAGTTTGCTTATGACCATCTTACAGAGAGGGAAGTTTCACCCTTCACGCCGCTGGAGCTTGTAGGGAAGAAACCAGGCAATGTCTGGCTTGAGCATGGATTCATAATGTCAAAAGGGAAGTTCCTGAAGCCTGACTGGAAAGGATTCCTGAAGAAAAATGATTATTTCTACGAAGAAGAGAGAGTCACAGGAAATTTGACCGGAAACGCAGCTTTTCTTGGCAAGGTGAGAGGTAAGGCCAAACTTATCTTTTCTCCAAAAGACATGCCAAAAGTTGACATTGGGGATATCCTTGTTGCACCGATGACCCAGCCAATTTTTTCTCCGATACTCACTAAAGTCGCGGCAATAATAACGGATGAAGGTGGCATCACCTGCCACGCAGCAATAATCAGCAGGGAATTGAAGATCCCTTGCATAACTGGGACCAAGTTCGCCACAAAGGTCCTGAAAGACGGTGATTTGATAGAAGTCGATGCGAACAAAGGTATTGTGAGGAAACTATTTTCTTATGGGCAAATCACCAAAACAAAAAAGCCTCGCGGTTCCAAAATAAATTAATTTTTTCTAAAGTAACAACTTAAGTACTTTAAAAATTTGATGAACAACTTAGCTTCGTCGATTGATCTATCTGCCTTTTTTAGTTCTAAGTCCCATTTAACGTAAGACTTTTCAATTCTTTCAAACAATTCATCGGATTTTTTTTCTTGTGCTTCAATCTTTCTCATCAAAACTTCGTGTTCTAGGCGCGAAACTCTAGAATCTTCATCATATTGTTCCATCCTTTTTTTGAAAGCTTCAGGATTATACATCCTTTCAAAATAATCTTTGTCATATTCATCATCGCTCATTTTAACCCCCAGTTAGTGGATAAGTGATAAGTAGAAATATTAAGATTGATTGTATATAATCTATATAGCTATTGGCAAATCTTGTAAAATATTCGGTGTCATCGAAAATCTTCCGGTTTTTCCACCAATAAGTTTTTAAACGTTCCATACATAATCAATTAGGGTGATGTCAATGTTGGGGCTGGAAAACACTGTTGAATCTTCAATGGTTAAAGAAGGCATTGGA
>JAGVOV010000046.1 GCA_020052545.1 archaeon
CACATTCAATTTTGTCTATCAAAAGAAGCTGGACAAGGCCATCAGCAGCCACTAAAAGATCCCTTTCCCTGAGCAGCTCTTGGCTATAAGGATATCTGTCCCTGTCGCCGACGAACATGGCCAGCGCCTCTATAGTCTTGCTGCTTATCTCGACCTTCATCATCCAGACTCATGGTGTTTTGTATAAAAAGGTATTGTTACGATAATAATAGAATTTGACACCAACTTGTGACGAAAGATATAAAAAGGTTGATTTCTTATGGCCATGAAAGAGGTGCAATATGCTCAGTTTCAAAGATGTTTCAAAGGATGAGGCGAAAAGGATCCTTTCTGACGCGTGGGGAGACGGCTTTTTCTGGCTTAAGGATGGAAATGTGCTGAAAAATCTTCATGAGCTGAAGAACTGCCTTGAGCATATACCTAATGAGGTATTCCAGCATCATGTCAACAAGGAAAAGAATGATTTCTTCAACTGGGTAGAGGGCGTCTTCAAAGACAAGAAGCTCTCTTCTGCACTGAAGAAAGCCAAGACAAAGGCCACGATGCATAAGGCGCTTGTGACAAGGATCCAGAAGCTCGAGAAGATAGCCAATTCTTGATTTTGTTATTATTTTAACATCAGGTTAATATTCCGATTTTCTAAAGCCTGATGGATGACAGTTTATGCGGCTCTCAGGCCAAATGTCGAGGAATTGGTCCTTGCTTCAGCCCTGATAGGAGATTCGAATATGACAAATTGGGACCCTGATTATTTTGACAGGTATAAAGAAGCGATGAAAGTCCTAGAAAGCTACACAATCGATGCCTTAGGCAGCCTGATGCCTCTGGATCTGAGCCCTGAAAGAGGATTTTTTGTAATAACAAATGGCAAGCCCTGCTCTGAGCTCTATTTCACAAGAGCATCCTCAATAGCAAAGGCGCAAAGCATCACCGCCAGCCTCAACAGGCTCGGAGACACTTCAAAGGTTTATGATATTCTTTTCCCGATCAATGGAGACATAACTGAGCAGCCTGATGAAATCTTGGTTGAGCAAGGCAGGCTTTTTGCGAGGCAGATATGGAAAGGCGTCCAGGAAAGGGCCCGAGAGATAGGATTAGGAGAGGCTTTAGGCCATTGATTTCTTCAAGCTGTCATATTCGCTCTTAAGGAACACCAAGAGGGTCATGTCAATCATAGTGAGCAATATCATGGTGATGTTGGGCGCCCTGATTATGAGATATAGCTGATAGATGATAAAAAATGTCAGCATGACGCCGGCAACAGGGAAAAACCACAATCTTCTCTTGATCAGGGCATAAGCGATGACAGCATTTGCGATGCCATGCACGATCATGTATAACGATATGAACATATAGACGTGCACAGACATTGAGCTGGCGGCATTCATGAAGAGATTCCCAAGGACATCTTTCGGGTCTTCCAGAAGCTCCTGGCCAAAGGCCCATTGCACAATCCTGCTGAGATGCCTGGAGCCGAGGATGATAAGGACAATCCCTGAAATCGCCTCTGTGAGACCATAGACGGCCTTGATATAGAGGCTTATCAGGAAAATCTTATGTTCCCTGATGCGCTTGAGCCAATGCATGATGTCACTAAAGCACTTTTTCTTATAAACTTTAGCCAAATAAAGCGTCATTATCATAAGATTTATATACAAATTCCAGATATGGCTACATTATGGAAGATCAGTCTGACAGCTTCATCGTGGAAGAATTCAAGCAGGAGCAGGCAAAGGCAGCATTGAGCGATGAATGGCCCAGCCAGGAAGAGCAGAAAGAAGAAACTGTTAAGCGGTTTCAACAACCAATAAAACAGCATGAGCCAGTCCAGCAGCAAGAGCCAATTAAAGCGCAGCAGCCAGTCCAGGAACCAACCCAAGAACCAATTCAGCCGAAAGCTGAGCTAAAGGTTGAGCAACCCGAGCCAGCTTCTAAGCCGGAACAAAAGCCAGAGCAGCCAAAGCATGATAAGAGGCCTTCTTTCTTGCAGGCAGTCATTGACAGGAAAGAAGAGAAAAAAGAAGAATTCAAGCCGAAAGACAGGTTCGAGGAAGAACTTTTAAAGATGGTGAACGAGCGCATCTTCACGATAAAGGTCGTGGGCTGCGGCGGTGGGGGAAACAACACGGTCTCTTCAATAAAAGAGCTGGGCGGCATCTTTGGGGCATCAACTCTTGCATTGAACACAGATGCGCAGCACCTCTTAAGCACAAATGCTGATGACAAGATCCTCATAGGGAAGCAGCTCACCAAAGGGAGGGGCGCAGGAAGCTATCCTGAAATCGGCGAGAAAGCGGCAAGGGAGAGCATTGATGACATAAAGAGGAAGCTTCAAGGGACGAAGATGATTTTCTTGACATGCGGCCTTGGAGGAGGAACTGGCACTGGCTCAATCCCGATAGTTGCAGAGGTATGCAGGAATCTTGGCATTCTCACTATCGCTGTTGTGACAATGCCTTTCACCATGGAAGGCAATCTGAGATACAAGAATGCGATGGACGGCCTGAACAAGCTTAAGAAGAATGTTGATACGCTGTTATTGATCCAGAACGACAAGCTGCTTGAATTAG
>JAGVOV010000135.1 GCA_020052545.1 archaeon
CACATAGAAAGCATAACCGTTACCTACCATCCCCCGGCAGACTACACAAGCTTCAAAATCCGCCACAGCATCGCCGAAGAAGGCAAGTACCAACTGGTGTCTCCGGACATTGCTACTTGCCCGGCCTGCCTCAGGGAAATCTTCAGCCTCTATTATTTTACCGACCCGAATGTCTAATTTCTGAAAATCGTCAAATGCTGCCATATGACAAACAGTTCTTTACCAATTTAATAATCTATTGATACAACAAGTCCACTTTACTTAAGAGATAAACAACACAGATTAACCAGAAACTATTTAAACCACTTTTGATGTTCTTCTCCTTATGAAAGTAATCATACCTCTTGCGGGCAAGGGGACAAGACTGAAGCCTCACACAAACACAAAGCCCAAGCCTTTGATGCATGTCGCGGGAAAGCCTGTGCTCGGCCACATCCTTGACAGGATAAAGAAGCTGGACATCGAGGAAGTCATTTTCATAACCGGCCATCTAGGGAATCAGATCGAGGACTACATAAAGAAGAATTATCCTTTCAAGTCATCTTTCGTCGAGCAGAAAGAGATGTTAGGAGACGGACATGCGATAAGCTTGGCCAAAGACATGGTAAAAGAAGGTGATGTGCTTGTCATATTTGTGGACACAATATTTGAGACTGACTTGAGCGTCATAGAAGAATGCAAGACTGAAGGCGTTGTTTTTGTCAAGGGGACTGATGACCCAAGGCGCTTTGGGATTGTCACAGTCGATGAGGATGATGTGATAACTAGCATCGAGGAGAAGCCCCAGAATCCGAGGAGCAATCTTGCGGTGATAGGCCTTTATTACTTCAAGGATGCTGGATTGATGTTCAAGTATCTTAAAAGGGCGATGGACGAGAAGATATCGAGCAAAGGCGAATACAGGCTCGCGGATGCGATCTGGCTTATGCTGAGGGACAATCACAGGCTCAATAGCGCTGTCGTGAAAGAATGGCTTGACTGCGGCGCCGTCAACACTTTATTGAGCACAAATAAATACCTGCTTGACCATGGCTCGCACAAAGAGACAAAGACAAGCAACTCTGTCATAATCCCTCCAGTGTATATAGAGAGCAATGTGAAGATAAATGATTCCGTCATAGGGCCTTATGTTTCTGTCGCAGGAAACTCAGTAATATCAAACTCAATAATAAAGAATAGCATCATAAACGAGAATGCCCATGTCGAGAATGTCGTGCTTGAGGAAAGCCTCATAGGCGAGAATGCGGTTGTCGAAGGGCGGCCAAAAAAGTTCAACGTGGGAGATTCAAGCCACGTGACAAGCTAAAAAAAAGAGGTCATATGAAAGTTGTGCATAGATATGATAATTCTATCTATGGCTCTTCAGAAGAGCCTAGCTTCATCCTCACAAACAGGAAAGGTGAACTCCTCTTCCTTCCGGCAGGGAAAGCCACAACAAAATTCCAGGGGGCTTATTTCAATGAGGGGAACGAGCTCTCCAAGATAATCAACAACATAAGGCTCATACAGGAGGCTGATGAAGTTAGGAACAATTTCTCAAATTTTGAAAGGGCATATCATGGCGCTGTGGAACGTTTCCATATGACTGAGCTCGGCGTCGTCTATGATGTGGAGAATTATTGGGGCTTCAGCCAGCTTTCGCTTGACATGAGGAAGATCTATGATTTTTCCGATCAGGGAAGGATATACAAGACATATGCGGAAAAGGACAGCCTCATAATAGAATACACAAAATTCAAGGATGCAACATTGAAGAAAAAAGACTATTCACTTTTCCTTGTGATTAAAGGCATCAAGACGTATGAAAAGGCCGATTTATGGAGAAAGGAATCTTATTCATATGACATTTCAAGGAGATCAAATCCACCGGAGCTTTACGTCTATGATGCCTTAAGGCTTGGTGTAGATGGCAATTCCAGGATTTATTTTGCATGGCACAATACTAAAAAGGAGGCATTGAAGAAGGCGAAGAGGCTGCAGCAGGAGGCAAACAAGCTTATCAGCCAGAAAGCTGAAGAGGCAAAAAAGGCCACTTCAATAAGCTTTGACGATTCTCTCATCAATTTTTCATACCTCTGTTCAAGGAACGCGCTGCTTTCGCTCAATGTCAATGTCAATAAGGTGAAAGGGATATATGCCGGCCTTCCATGGTTCTTCCAGTTCTGGGTGAGAGATGAGGCAATATGTCTGCCTGCCATGATTAAAGAGGGCCATGATGTCAAAGATATAATTTTTAGACATCTAAGCAACATAGGCAGAGAGGGGATGATGCATAACCAATTCCCAAAATCAGACTTAAAGAGCGCAGACTCTCTTGGCTGGTTATGTCATTCAATATCTTTGACGCTTGACAATTTTAGCGCAAAAGAAAAGGAGATGATTAGGGAAAAGATTTCTGTGGCGGTAAAAGCCCTTCTTAAATATTCAACCATCAATGATCTCGCCATCAGCAAGGCAAAAGAGACATGGATGGATACAGACTATGGCAATGACGCAAGGGAAGGGGCAAGGATCGAGATTCAGGCATTGAGGATTATCATCTATGGACTGATGGAAAAGCTTTCCAGCAATGAGCTCGATAAAAGTTTCTATAGAAACCTCGCATACCAGCTGTGCCAGAAAGTCAGGGCAGATTTCTACAAAAATGGCGTCTTGGCTGACGGCTTCGGGGATTTCACAGTCAGGCCGAATTGCTTCATCGCATATCATGTCTTTCCTGGAATGCTCCAGAAGGAGGAATGGGAGAAGGTGTTTGATAGCGCTATAGAGCATCTTTGGTGCGACTTCGGAGGATTTTCAACGATAAGCTTCGATTCCCGTCTTTACTGCCCAGAATACACAGGCGAGGACAACAAAAGTTATCACAGAGGAGATTCCTGGTTCTACTTAAACCATCTTGCCGCGATATCTATGCTGCGCCTGGACAGAGAAAAGTATAAGCAGCAGATAACGAAGATATTGGAAGCGAGCGCTAAGGAAATACTTTTCCTTGGAGCCATATCTTTCAATGCCGAATTAACTTCTGCAAATCGCCTGAAATCAGAAGGATGCATGGCACAGGCATGGAGCTCTGCGACATTCATTGAATTATGCCATGAATTAAATTCTTACCACTAAGGCGTTTATACAAACCTATAAAACTCCAGCTTCTTAAGGCAGCTTATGGCGATGACACCAGACTTGCTCGACTTCATGGAAAGGGAATTTGGAGAGGCTGGAGAAGGCGTGCTGAAGAACATGATGAACAATCTCGACATCCATAATCTTGAGATGGCAAATGCCGAGCAGAGGAAGCTGCTTGCGAACAGCATAAGGGAAAGCTTGCCTTACATGAGCCTGCACAGGAACCACATAGCATATTCAGAGCTCCTGAAGCTACTGAAGATCGAAGTGCTGAATCTCGGAAGGGAAGAATACAACCTGCCGAATGAGGCTATATTTGACATGGACTATGAGAAGGACCTTGACCAGGCTAAGAAGTTCTATAATTTCACTGATACAATCGGGCCGAGAAAAGAGCTTGAGATCTACCAGAGATATGTCGAATACAAGATGAGGAGGATCCTTCATGGATTTTGGACTGAGGTTGACAAAAGCTTGATGAAATTTGAGATAGTCTTCAATCTTTTCTGGGTGAAAGCAGGAGAAGCGGAGCTTCGCGGCATGAGCCACAAGGAAGTGATGGAGATAACCAGCAAGGCGCTTGCAGGGATAAAGAAAGACCTTGAAGAAGCATATTCAAACCTTTTGAGGAAATTCGACATAATCACTGATCCTATGAAGGGCAGGACAGATTTCAAGTTCAAGTTCACAACAGAGTCACAGATAGACAAGGTGATGCAGGAAAGGAAAGAAAAAGACAATCTCAAGAAGAGGCTTGTCAAGGATGCTGTTGAGAAGTTCTGGGTGCAGGTCGATTTCAGCTATGCCAGGTTCCAGGAGATATTCATCAACTCATTGA
>JAGVOV010000017.1 GCA_020052545.1 archaeon
AATATTTTCTCTTTTGCTCCTGCTTTCTTCGCTTCAAGGCCGTTCACAAACTCTCTCATCACGTTCCTGAAAGCATCGCTAGCATAAGGGCATTCTGAAAACTCTATGTCAAAGCCGCGAAGCATCGAATATATCTTCACCTCTTTCTCGCTGCAGAAATACAGTGGCTTGATCCTTGTGACAAATTCCTTGGAAACATTCAATGTCCTTGGTCCCTGACGGGCGGCGAGCTGCAGCGTATTCCTGAAGATATTCATGAGAAAGGCCTGTGCCTCATCATCCATGTTGTGGCCTGTGGCAAGAAGGTCATATCTCCCAGAATATTTGTTCAGCAAAGAGCGCCTCATAGGGCCGCAAACCGCGCAGCTTGTTTGCTTTAACTTTGGAATGATTGAATCTAAAGTATGGCCAAACTCTTTTTTGTAAGAGACTATGTTTAATTTTATTTTGTGCTGTTTGCAGAACTTCTTCAAAAAAACTAAAGATTTGTCCCTGTAGCCTTTGATGCCCTCATCCACGGCAAGCGCCTCAACCTTATGCTTCCTGCTTAAGAGATAGAGTATTGTTGTGCTGTCTTTCCCGCCTGAGCACGCTACGCATATTGTCTCTCGTGGTTTGATTAGGTGGTATTGCTTAATAGTGCTGAAAACTTTATTTTCAAAATATTCAATGAAATGTTTATCACACAATTTCTTATATACAGCTTTTCCTTTGCAGAACTTGCACTTAACCACCCGATATCACCGAAAGGATTTTGATTTCATCTTTGTCCTTCAGCCCGTCTTCTTCTGTGACCAATGTTCCGTTGGCTACTACAACAACTGCTTCGGGATTGAGATTGAGTTTTTTTAATAAAGACAGGACAGTTCCATTGAATACCATATTTACTGTTTTTTTCTGCCTTTCTATGAAGATTTTCATAAACGGCAGTAAGCCACGGCAATTTATAATGTTTCCGCTAAGATTTTTAAAATAAGGGCACTTAATAACCTCTATTGGGGGTTTTTATGCTTGAAGAATTGGTACAAATCTTGAAACGCGGCCATTATGTCGACCGCGTCACTGCAGCTAAAGCTTCCATTTCGGCCGCTGCCGGAACTGTGTTGATTCATGCTAACATGGACTATCAGTATTTTCTTCAGCGGGGCCATGAGAGAGACGGAAATCTTGCGGTTGATGCTTATATCTTTATTGCGCTTGCTTATCTGGGCAACCAGTATATTTTTGCTCCAGTAAGGCTGAAAAAATTGTTGGGTGCAGAAGAAAGCCTGGTTGAAAAAGTGAAGAGAAATTTCGCTGAATTCGGCAAAGATGGCAAAAAATTTATCTCTGAAAGACTAGAATCCTCTGTTTACATGCTGGCCGGCGCTGCGCTCGGTCTTGCCATATTCGCGCCTTTTAAAAAGGCTGGCCTGCATGACCTTGTTGAAGTTTATAGGAATTTTGTTGTTGACAATGCACGGCAGATCTTTGATGTGACAAACAACTTCCTGTTCAATTATCTAGGAGTGCCGTTGTTGACCGGTTTTGCCGGCAAATCCGCCTTTTCCGGATTAAGGCCGAAAAAACTGAAGCTGTCCGGCTATGACCTGAAATGGTTGAGGAAAGTCAACAGCGGAAAGCTGGATGAGGCAAAACAGATCATGGATTTTGCGACAAAGGACACAAATTATGCCGCATACCAGGCGCTGCATAATTATGGGAACCATGACTGGGAGGCTGCGCTCGAAAGCTATAACAGGTTTGTCGCAGGCGGCGGGAAAGATGACTTGGAATTCAGGAAGAGGAAGAAAGAGATCACCTCAAAAGTCAGGAACTTGAAGTCGATATTAAAGCTTGAAAAAGGCGAAAAAAGCTTTGAAGGCTTGCTGCAGCTTTATATGAGATATGATTCGGTGGATCTTTCGACATCAGAGAAGAGGTCTGCGCAGCTTGTTGATGAGATGTTTGAAAGGAAGAAAAGCCTTGACGAGAATCTCGCGCTGCTGCTCCTTTTCAAGGATGAAGGGGGTAAGAGGCTCAACGCCGTTCTCCAAGAATCGGCCAATATCATTTTCTCCGACCCGAGATTTGAGGAAGAGCGGCTTGGAGAGACCATGCATAGCGTCTTTGTCGCAAAGAACACCAGGTTTGTGAAGAACGCATTTGTCTTTAAGGAGCTTGACACACTTGATGAAATAATTGAGGAGATGAAATACCGAGATTTGATTGAGAAGGCGACGGAAGGCTCTGGATTAAAGGTAATAAAACCATATGGCTACGCTGCTCTGCAGAACGGAAAGTTTGTCTACGTGACAAGAAGAGAATCTGGAGAAAGCCTGTTCGCGAAGCTTGAGCGCTTTGACCAGGATTCATTTGAATATGTTGCAAAAATAGCCAGATACACTGCCATAATTCACGCAAAAACCCCGACACAAGGATTGGAAAAAGAGAGCATAGCAAATAAAACCAGGAAAAGGTTATTGTCTGGTGAATTTGGGATTGGCAGGGAGCTAGCAAATAATTTGATGTCAAACTACAGGCCGATATTCAATGTTCTAAGCAACTGCCTTC
>JAGVOV010000062.1 GCA_020052545.1 archaeon
AAGAGCCCAGAAATTCGTGCCAAACACTAATTTCTTCTTAGGGATTGGGAAAGGGCGTTCCTTTTAATACTTTTTGGCATAATTGCCGGAGTCATAGCCCGGTTGGGGTGCTTTCGGGCCTGAATAAGAGGCTTGCTCAACATTATTGGAGTCACTTTTTGAATACTGCTTCACACCTGTGCCTTCCAACATTGAATCACCAAAGAAGCGGGCCAGAAATATCGCGCCGCAGGGACAGCCGGCAAACATCGTTTCCCCAGCAGGATTGTTGCTCTGCTTGTATGATGGGGATACATCTCCATGCTGCATCTCAGTGAAATGGTTTTTTACCTCTGAGGAGATTTTCGCGAGATTCTTTTCATCAAGTAGCTCCTCATCTGTCTTTGTCGTCGCGACAAACTCAAGCTTCGCATCCTTGTGCTGTTGCGAATGCTGTTGCCATGCCTGGCTCTGTTCTATCTGCTTCAATTGGGCATGAACAACATCTTTCTGGCCAAGCTTGTCATCTATATTCCCTTTATTGTGGAAAAGCATGAAGTCAACCATGGAAAATGCGAAGATAAAAGGGTATTTAATGGTTACGCATAGTTTTATAAACATCATAATTTTTCATTTTCACATGGACATCTATAAAGAATCTTTGAAGTTTCACGAGAAGAAAAGAGGAAAGATATCTGTAAATTTCAAAGGTAAGTTGAGAGACAAGCACGACCTTAGCATCGCTTATACGCCTGGTGTCGCAGAGCCTTGCAGGCGGATCTCAAGGAACAAGGAAGACGCTTACAGGTACACCATCAAAGGGAATTCTATTGCTGTCGTCACAGACGGAAGCGCTGTCCTTGGCTTAGGCAACATAGGCGCGCTTGCCGGACTTCCGGTCATGGAAGGGAAAGCTGTCCTGTTCAAGGAGTTCGCAGGCATCGATGCTTATCCAATCTGCATCGAGACGCAGGAAGCTGATAAAATAATTGAGATTGTAAAGAATATCGCGCCCGGTTTCGGTGGAATCAATCTAGAGGACATATCAGCCCCGAGATGTTTTGAGGTTGAAGAAGCCCTGCAAAATATTGGCATCCCAGTATTCCATGATGACCAGCACGGGACTGCAGTTGTTGTTTTAGCTGCCTTGATGAATGCATGCAAAGTTATCAAGAAAGATATGAAAAATCTAAGAATTGCCGTTTCTGGCGCCGGAGCTGCTGGTATAGCAATAAGCAAGATGCTTCTGAAGAAGAATGTCAAAGAACTGCTGTTGGTGGATACTAAAGGGATTGTTTATTTTGGGAGAGAGAATTCAAACAGATATAAGGATGAGATTGCAAAACTTGGAAACAAGAACAATAAACAAGGCACCTTAGCCGATGCAATTAAAGGGGCTGATGTTTTTATCGGAGTCTCGGCGCCGAACATAGCTGATGAGAAGATGATAAGGGGCATGAACAGGGATGCCATAGTATTCGCCATGTCAAACCCGATACCAGAAATTATGCCAGATTTAGCAAAGAGAGCCGGAGCAAAGATTGTGGGCACTGGCAGGAGCGATTTCCCAAACCAGATAAATAATGTTCTTGCATTCCCTGGCATCTTCAGGGGGGCATTAGACGCGAAGGCATTGAGGATAACTGAAGGGATGAAGATCGCGGCGGCAGAAGCGCTGGCAAACTATGTCAGAAAGCCGACGATGGAGAGGATATTACCCAGCCCCTTAGACAGGAGAGTCGCGGCCAAGATCGCCAAGGCTGTAGCGAAGCAGGCAATTTCTGAGAAAGTTGTGCGTTAAATTTATATTCCAACATAGATTCAGCCTAAATCATGTGGAAGAAAGTGCTGTCTGCGTTGATTGTGCTGATGCTGACATTCAGCCTTCCCGTCTTCATCTTCACTTTTTCAGCGAAGCAGACTGTGATGGATGCGCAATTCTACAAGGACACATTCACCAGCACTAACGCATATTCTGGCTTGAGGGATTTCTTCCTTGGTCAGATGACTAAGGACTTCAATGGCGGCGACATGATTTTTGCCGCGGCCGTGAAAGAGGCGCTGAAGCTCGCCATCACAGAACAATATATCAAGACAGAGATCGACAGGAACATCGATGGATTGACAGGCTACATGAATGGCAATTCAGACAGGCTTGAGCTTTACCTGAGCACTGCTCAGATCAAGAGCGCGATTGTGGGCCTGAGCTCTAATTTTCCGGCAAAGATAAATGACAAATTCACGTCAGATTTCCCTGAAAAGATCGATCTGATGCAGCAGAATAACACCATGCTTCCCCAGAAGCTAAGGGAGTTCAGCGGCTATGTTAAATCATATATGCTGCTGAGTATAATAGTGTCGCTTGTGTGCATCTTCGCCTTATTCATCATCAATGATTTCAAGCCGTTCTTGCGCTCTTGCGGAGGAAGCTTCTTTGTTGCTGGCCTGAGTTTCATACCATTGCTCATGGTGCCTGGATTCATACCCCAAAATGTGCCTAATTTCGCTGTAGGATTGATAGACGCAACAATATCCTATCCAAGAAATCTTTTCATAGCTTTCCTTGCTTTAGGGATGGCCATGTTCATAGCTTCTTTCTTCATCAAGTCTGAGAATTAGCCGAAGTCCTCGCCGAGCTCTGTCTCGACTCCAGAGCAGTTCCTGCATACATAATCGTCAACATCCATGCCAGGATACTTCAGCTCTTTGACTTTCTTGCCGCAGCCTGAGCATGTCAACGTCACTTCCTCAAAGAAATTCATCTCTTGATTATCTTGTTTAGGGGCCTGTTTTGGTGCAGGTTTCGCCTGCTTCACAGGTTTATCCTGTTTTTGCTTCACGGGTTTCTCCCGTTTCACGGGTTTAGCTGCCTTCGGCTTTGCTACAGATTTCTTGACAACTTTCCTTGGCTTAGCTTTTGGCTTGGCCTTGAAAGCCTTCTTCAATTTTGACTTTATGCCTTTGAACATACTACCCCGGAATGGCTTTCTGTCGAGCTAGTATTTAAGATTTTTGCTACTTTTTGAGCTTCTCTTTCACGGCCTTATCAGATATTATCGCAGAATTCCCCGAGGGGTCGTCAATCGTCAGCTTGATGCTCTCCTGGCCCCACATTATCCTTGTGAGCTTCTTGAGGAGATTCTTTGCCTTTTTCCTGTCCTCCTCTTCCTCAGCAGAGTCCCTGATGACCTCAATCTCATGCTTTATCCTGTTCAAGATACCTTCAACATTTGTCACATAGCCATTTGATGCAGAGCCAGGTTCTATGGTAGTTATATGGGGAAGCTTGACCGTGGCTTCAGAGCTTTTCACGATCCTTATCTTCATATCCTCCTCTTTTGATATCTCTACAATGTATCTTGTCGGCTCTCTCCGTTCTGCGGCCTCGACATCAGCCTTGTGGTATTTGCAGCTGCTGCAGTCCATCGAGAATATGTATGTGAGGCCGAAATAAGGGATGTCTTTCTCAGATTCTACCATGGTCATGGTCTTCTCGTGGCAGAAAGGGCAGTCCTGATTTTCCAGGATTTCCATGCTATCAGGAGAATTTTTTTCTTTCGCCATGGGTGAAAAACTGAACGAGCTTGTTTTTATAGTTTATGTTATGGAAAAATTTGTTGTTATTGTGTCCTTAACTCATAAATCCTAATCTCGAGCAGAGCTCTCGTGAGTTTTTTTAAAACTAAGTACGTAGCAACGGCCGAGCATCAACCAGCAACACTGGCGCAGGACAAATTTGACGCTGGACAGCGTACTAAGGACTGATTTATCAAGAAATCAATATAATAAAAATCTAAGAAACTATTTCTCTTCTTCAGTCTCTTCAGTAGCATCTTCGACTTCTGTCGAAGCCTTTCCGCCTCTGTATATCTCTGCGAAGCTAGGGACAATGACGATGTAGTCATCGCTGAACCCTGCGATGTCACCATCGATCGCCTGCGTCGTCTTCTTGAGCTTGCTGATCGCGCGCTTCAGCTCGACCATATCCTTCTCCTTCAATGGCTTTATGTTGACCAGGGCGATTGTGTAGCCTGTGCGCAACGCGTCCAGGATAGGCTTGATGTCAGCGAAATCCTCAATGGCGAAAGGCCTCACGATGACCTTAGACTTGATGTCCTCTGAGACAGATGTGTCGAGCTCAACATATTCTTCCTCATGGCCAGAAAGCTCGCTGGAATCGTCTCCAGATGTGAACGTCTGCTTTAATTTTGACAAAAATTTCTTCATGGTATTCCCTCCTTTACCGGAACAGGGATTGCGTTGCTATTATTCTATTTAAATCTTTCTTTTTGGGCTAGCCTATCCTGTCCAGGACTTGGTGTGCGCTAAGGGTGTTTATTGCGGCCTTTAAGCTTGTTATATTGGCTTTATAGCCTATCTCAAGCCTGAGCTGGGCTGCCTCCCTGTTGCTCACCCTTGCCATCTTATCTGCCATAAGCAGGCCAAAAGGGTAGCCAAGGAACACCGGATCCTTGCTGTTCTCTGTAAATATGCCTAGAATCTTGAACATATCCGCTTTATGAGCCTGTTCTGGCAGGAATTGAACAGTGAAAAGAAAGTCAGAAGACTTATGGAGCCTTGTGAAGAACGTGTCAAAGCCGTCTTTTAAGTCAGCTTTGTAGGACCATGCTCCTTTTGGCGCGGCGCTTGAGATGAGCTGCATGGCTGCGTTCCCTTTCCTTGTGGTCAGCCTTGATGTCTTTGAAAGCGCGCAGAGCATGATGTTGTTCTTCAAGCATGCATCCTTCAGAGTTTCCATATGCTGCCTTTCAAGCGGGAAATTTATCTCTAAGCTTCCATCCAGGATGATCATCGAGCCAGGTTCAAGCTTTCCTACAATCTCTGCTGCAAGCTTCAATTCCATGAATCTCCTGGCTATTTCCCCAGTCTCTGAAATCTCAAGGTTGTTCTTCCCATGCTTCAGAAGCGGGTCTGATTGATTGATGGAGAAATTATCAGCCGCATTGAAGAGATCGAATGAAAATTTTCCTTCAGCGATCTTCACCATGCAGAATGATTCTTTCCTCTGCATATCTATCCTTTTGTTGTGGCTGTAGAAGATGGCTGC
>JAGVOV010000081.1 GCA_020052545.1 archaeon
AAGATGCAGAAGGCATGATTATTTCAGCTTTAAGATATTATTAGGCTCTGACAGCATCTTTCTCACAACTTCCATTATCTCATTAAGCCTATGGGGGATGTCAGCAACTAATGTGGAGCCGTCTTTCAGCGTTTTTATAATGGTGTAAGGTACTTTTGCCATCTTGCTGTATCCGGGGATGACAGCTTCTATATCATTGATGAGCTTCTCAAGCTCGGCATATTGCTCTTTCATAAGCTCAGTCTTGTCGATCTTTGTATCCAGCGTCATAAATATGATGGCATCTTTGTCGACCATGAGCTCTATGCACCTCATGATTGACTGGCCGAGCAGCAGCTCAATGTTCTTGAACACTTTAGGATTTTTCTGCGCTATATTGAGCATCCTCCTGCATAAATCTAATCTCTTGTCGAAAGCGACGCTCTTGTAATGCGCTATCTGCTTGTCGCTAATCTCATAGCCATGGAAAAGCCTCAGTTGATCCGCCAGCGTGTCATACACAACAGCCACCCACTCATATGCCAATATTTTGTCTATCCAAAAATGAGCATCATCAAATGCCTCATAGAATTCTTCCTCGCTACCTTCAGAGATCTTTCCCTTGTTATCATAATTCTTTATCCTTGTGTCAAGCCATGTCGGGTCGACAAAAGTCATGTCCAAAACTATTTTGTTGCCCTCTTCATATGCTGTCGTCACAAGATCCCATGCATGTGAAAGACTTAAGACATGGCTAATGGAATCGGCCTCGAAATGCCTCATGTATGTATTGTTGAGATTAGAATTCTCACTTTTCACAACATCAAAAACGGCCTGGTTGACAGTGGCATAATTCCTGCAGACTCCCAATCCCTCAGAAAAAAGCTTGTCTGTCGGCATCGCGTCTACTCTCCTCGATTCAGGGTTTCTCGGATCTATGCCTTTGAGGGCCATCATGAACAGCAATCGATATTTCTCATCAGGATCTTCTGGAAGATTCTCTCCTTCAATCATCTTCATATTATACTCAAGCCTCTTTGCCACTATCTTTCCGCATAAGAGCAGAGCCTCTTTTACGCCAAGATTGCTGACATCATTGTAGCCCAGCTCCTTAGCAGTCTTGAGCACATTTTCCCTGAATTCACTAGGGTTTGACAGGAAGACGTTCTTCACTGAATCGCTCTCTACAATCTTTGATGTGTACTGGTCCATCCTCTTGAGCTCGAATGTCTTATAAGGTTTGTTGAGGAACCTGAAAAGCATGGGGTCGGGAATATCAACTATTGAGCTGAACAGGCTGAGAAAACCTCTTTGCGCTTTAGGATTGTATTCCTTGAAAGGCGTGAGCCTTATCTCAATCTCAAAGTCGCCAGGCACCATGGCCATAAGCTTGCTTGGCATCATCGAAGCAGCTGCGACCACAGCAGCAGCCTTCACTGTCGTCTTCAAAAAATTCCTCCTGCTCAGCATAGCCTTGGCCTGCTTGATCTCAAAGTTCGCAGCGGTATGAAGATTTGATACCGCTCCATTAAGCTTTGCCGCCATGTTTGCCTGCTGACTCTCATCCAGCATCGGCGCTTTTATGCATGCCTCCAAAGCTTTCTGGAGGCCAATCGCATTGGCATTGATTTTCTTTACAATACTATTCTCAAGCTGCAGCTCCTTGGCTATCTTAGGGAATTCCTTCTCAAACTCAACAATGACAGAATAGGCTGCCTCAATCTCATCCTTCTTCCACAGCCAGGCATCTGATATCTTAGTGTTTGCAAGCTTGGCCGAGAGTGAAGAAAGTGCACTTATAGATTCTTCCATAGGCCCTTATTCTCGCTATTGCTATAAATAAGTTTCCAAAACAATTAAATACACGATATGGCGCATCACCTTTATGCACGAAACTGTGATATGTTCTAGGATACAGAAGGATGCGGAAGCCCTTTCAGAAGGCAAGAAGATAACAGCCATAAAGATAGAAGTCGGTGAGCTCGGGCCTTTGCCTCCAGAGGAACTGAAATCTCATCTGATAACGCTGACAAACTGGAAAGTCGACATGAAAGTGAAAAAGGCCAAAGCAGACTGCGACTGCGGCTTCAAAGGCCGCCCAGACATAATGGTGAGAGGCCATGATTATTGCCTGTACATGTGCCCAAAATGCGGCAAGGCCCCGAAACTTAGTGTCGGGGCAGATATTGTGATAAAAGAGGTGACTGTCTGATGTGCTTGTCATATCCGGGAAAGATAATCGAGATAAAGAAAGGCATGGCCAAGGTCGATTATGGCAGAGAGATAAGGGAAGGCCGCATCATCGCAGGAAGCTACAAGAAAGGCGATTATGTCGTCATACAGGGCAAGATACTGATTGAGAAAATTCCTAAAAAAGATGCCGAGAAATGGCTGAAGATGATGAAAAATGCATGATCCTGTGACCTATTTCATGAAGTACGCCTTTCCTTGCACTTATGTGCTGAAAGAGCAGGGCAAGATAAGCCAAGCTGTATTCAATAGGATAGAGAAAGCGACTTTAGCTTCAAAGCCTGTTCCCAAGGAAATTCTTGAGAAGACATACATAAACGCATTCAGGCGATTGAAAGAAGTGGCGAAAACCATGAAAAAAGATTACTGGGACTATGAAGTCATCAAGGAATATTTTCAGAATCACCATAATAACTACATAATGGACGGCGACGGCGGCTATAAAGATGCGCCGGAAATCCTGAAGGACTTATGCAAGATCCACAAGGGAAAGATTGTCGATGCGCACGCTGACTTCTTTGTCGTCTCTTATGACGGCGGCAAGACAAGGGTCGTGGCAAATTTCCTGGTTCCGGAAGCGAAGAAAGGTGACAAAGTTTTCATCCACCATGGATTTGCTGTTGAACCAGCAGATTGAAAGGGTTTCTTGCTGTCCTGAATCTCTCAAAGAACTCGTTGAAGCGCGCAAAGTCATCCAAGCTTGCCTCTTTGACCGCTATCGGATTCAGGTCGCGGCCATGGACGAAGAGATATTCAGCCGGCTTGGCGTCAAAATAGCCGAAATCGGGCTCACCCCTGTAGACGCCCTTGAAAGAGTGCATCTCGCAGTTCTTCATGACCCTGACAGAGCATTCATGCAGATGCCTGCATACTGCCTCAAGCATGCTTTCTGGGATATTCTTGTTCCTCAAAAGCTTCTTCGCGAAAAGATACATCCTCATGTTGTGGCTTTTCAGGTCAATGCCTTCAAAATAGCCCAGCGGTGTGTGATGCTCAAAAAAGCCCTTTGTGTATAAAGTGGCGAGATGGGGGAATGCCCTCGCTATCTGCGGCACATCATAGTCTGTCTCTCTACCGCTAAAAGTGTCCTGCTTTACCCTCTCTCTCCATCCGACAGCCTCATCATAGAATTCCCTGCCGGGGATGAGAGCGCAGCTAGAAACATATCTTTGCTCTTCGGTGTTAAGTCGCAGCAGCCGTTCCATAACTTGCCTCTAGGTAATGCATTGAGGCGACTCCTGCCACTATAAATATCATTCCAATCACATCAGATAACAGCAGGCTTTTTCCCAAGAAGAGCGAAAGCGCCGTCGTTATCGGGCTGCCTAAAAGCAGGATTGAGGTTGCTAAGGTTACACTAACGTCTCTTAATCCATTATACCACGTCATCACATAACCCAACAATAAGACCGATGTCACAACTATCCATCCCAGCTGCGGCATCGTTATTGTGACAAGAAGCGGAAGCTCGCCGCTGAAAGCAAGGTAGACTAAAATGAACAATGAGCCGAAAAACATCCTCCCAAAAGCCACTATGTTTCCGTCCAGCGACTTAAGCACGTGCTTTGAAATAGTATTTTCAACAGCCCAAAACATAGCAGCCATCAAAATCAAAAGGTCGCCGAGGTTGAACGAAGTGAATTGAAGCCTTAAAATCAAGTAATTTCCGACCAACAAACCAACGGCAGACAGGAACACAGCCTTATGCAATTTCTCCTTCAAAAAGTAGACTGCCATCAATGCGACAAAGATGAACATCGTCTTCTGCAGGAAGCTTCCCATAGCTGCAGATGTCAGCTGCAGGCCCTTGTAGAACAATATGAATGGGATGCTGCCACCGACAAACCCTATCAAAGCGAGCCAGCCATAATCCTTCTTGCTCAAACTTTTGATCCTGGAATAGTTTCCAAGCGCCATTATGATGGTAAGCAGCAATAATGCGACAATGATGTTCTTGCTGAACGTGAAGATGTCAGAATTGATGCCTTTGACGCCGAAGCTGTTGATGAAGATAGAAAAACCAGATATCAATGCAGTCATCAAGACAAGGACTAGGCCCTTCTTATGCATAATTCCACCTCTTTTGCGATTTCATCCACATTCCCTTCCATGGGAACAGCGATTATTTTAAACTTTTTGCTTTTGTCCAGCTCCTTTATGAGCCGCAAAAAATATCCAAGGTCGAAGTCATGCAGGCTCGCCTTTGGCTGGTTCTTTATGTTCTCTACCTTGACAAGCTGCACCTTGTCTATGCCGCGAGCGACATCTAAGATTGTTATATCTTTCTCGGCTATCTGAAGCAACGATTCGGGCCTGCTGCTATGATAAAATTTGAATTTCTTGAGCTTCTTCGCCACTTTAAGGGCGAGAGAGTCTCCCTCAACATCCTCATTGCCGAAGACAAAGATCACTCCCATTTCACATCAAGAAAATGAGTAGAGCAGGAGAAGCATGGATCGTAGCTCCTTATCAGCTTCTCTATCTCTATAACCAAAACCTCTTTCCTCATGTTAATGATTTGGGGCAAATAATTCCTTATGTCATCCTGCATGTTCCTCAAATTTTGCGCAGTTGGCGTGACAATATTTGCCCTTGTGATGACGCCATTGTTGTCAAGCTCATATTCATGCCAGAGTATGCCGCGCGGCACATCTATCGCCCCAACTCCTCTCCCAGCCTTTATCTC
>JAGVOV010000183.1 GCA_020052545.1 archaeon
CTGTGGAAATTCTCAGGGCAACCAGGAGTTAGACAACAGGAATGGCAAAGCCCGTGGGGTATAGGATTCCCTGGCTGGCACATAGAGTGCAGCGCAATGGCGATGAAATATCTTGGCAATCACTTTGACATACATACTGGTGGAGAAGACCACATCCAGGTGCACCACACTAATGAGATTGCGCAAAGCGAGGCTGCTACTGGTGAGAAATTTGTCAATTACTGGCTCCATGGAAGTTTCCTTCTTTCCAAAGGAGAGAAAGTGAGTAAAAGTAAGGGCGGCCTTTACACCATCTCGGAGCTCGAGGAAAATAATTACCTGCCTTTATCTTATAGGTATATGTGCTTCACGGCGCACTACCTCAGCCAGCTGAATTTTTCCTTGGAGGCACTAGGGCAGGCTCAGGATAGTTATGCACGAATAAAGAATATTATTGCATCTCTTGAGGATGATGGTAAAATCAACAATGATTACTTAAAAAGGTTTGAGGAGCGCATAGATGATGATCTCGACATGCCTGGCGCTTTGGCTATCCTTTGGGAACTTTTAAGAGACCAGAAAGCTGATGGAAAGATGAAAACTATAGAAAAGATAGATTCTGTGCTTGGTCTGAGTCTGCTTGAGAAGAAGCACGTCAATATCCCATCAGAAGTCCAGAAGCTAGCAGATGAAAGAGTATCAGCCAAGAAAAGCAAGGATTTCAAGAAGTCCGATGAATTAAGGGAACAGATGAAGAAGCTGGGCTATTATGTCGATGACACGCCTAAGGGGCAATTGATCAAGAAACTATAATTCCATTTGATATGTAAAAAGAAATTCTTCGAGTTTAGCCTTGTATTTTTTTTCAGTATTGCTTTGAATAGCATTTATTATCCATTCTGAAACTTTAGATTCTAAATGTTTATAGAAATTGTCTTCTTTATCTTTTTCTATGGCAACTATCGGTTCTGGGCAAAAGACTTTAACAAGCATTTGTTTACCTTTTAACTCATCGTCTCCTCTATTACCACCGTGATATCCATCCCAAAAAGTTACGTCAATGTCTTTAAAATATTCTCCTAGGCCGCTTTCTTTAATTATAAGGTATCTCAATACTTTTTTGTGATTTTCACTCAGAGAAGGATTTACTATAAATTTGAAGGTAACGCCCGAAGGTAGCAACATCTCTTTCTTGGTTTTTTCTTTAACCAAATAGGAATTTACTTGTTGTTGAAGAGAATGGTCAAAGTAGACACCTTTATCATAATCATTTTTTGCTCCCGAGAGGTTACCCATTTTTTGTCTTATATATCCTCTCTCAACAAAAGCATCAGAATAATCTGATTTTGTCTTTATTGCTCTATCCAAATCTACTAAACCTTCTTTAAGTAACCCGATATCTCCTTTTGACCGCCCTCTAAAATATAATAAATAGGAACTATTAGGGTTGATTTTTAAACCTTTATCAGCATATTCAATTATTTCTTTACACGTCTCTAACCAAGGCACATCATCACCAGCCATAAGAGCTGCTAAGCTACTTATCTCATTCCTAATTAAGAATTCTTCCTTACTCTTTATGTCTTGGAAGAATGGACTATTAGGTTGTAGCTTTGCGGCGTTTTTGATCTCTGAAAAACTTAATTTATTGGATTCATGAATCAAATTATTTATTGCTTTTTTTCTTTTTTCGTGAATATCATCTTTGTCTTCATTTCTGCTTTTCTCTTTTTCTTCTTCAGCCTCGAGTTTTATCCTTTCTTTGTAATATTCCTTTTCTTTTTTTGATATAATAATCTTATTACATTCTTTACAATGGTCAGTATTAAAGACATATTCTAGAAACCCGATTTCCTTCCTGCATTTAGAACATTTCAACTTATATGCCAATAATGCTTATTTCAATATAAATTTATTGCCTAATGACACATTAACATAAATAGATCGTTAAGCGACTATAGAGATCTTTATCTTCTGATTGACTTCTATGCTGCCTTTGCCGAACATTATCTCTTCTGCCTTCGATATCGCTTTCAGATCTTTCATGACAAGCTCGAACTCTTTCCTCATCTCATCATCGCATTCTATGGCGAGGAGCTTCAGAGGCTTGTTCAGCGCAAGATTGCTTGTCGACTTGAACTTTCTGACAGCTGCAGTCAAGGCAACAAGCTGTTCGCCTATGAATTCACTTCTCTTATCATAAAGTTCTGGCACAAATATCGGCCAGCCGCTCACATGGACGCTCTTCGCATTCTCCTTGTCAGCATAATAAATCTGGAAGATCTCCTCAGTTATATGCGGCATCAATGGAGAGAAGAGCTTCAGTATGTTGAGGAGAGCATGGTAAATCGTGTGCTGCGCAGAATGGACTTCTTCGCTTGTGTAATTCTGGGGATTGTATAACCTGTCCTTGACAAACTCAAGGTAATTATCACAGAAGTCTTGCCAGAAGAAATTTTCAGTTAACATCTTTGTCCTTATGTATTCATAATTGTCAAAGCTCTCTGTAGCTTCCTTTATTATGCCGTTCAATTTTGAAATAAGCCAGCTGTCTATGATTGTAAGTTGGGCAGGCTGATGCTTGTAATCCTTAAGATGCATAAGTGCAAACTTCGACGCGTTCCAGAGCTTTATTATGGTCTTATGTCCTGTGACAAGGTCTTTCTCCTGGAACGGCAGGTCATCTCCAAGCTTTGAGCCTGCTGCCCAAAAGCGCAAGGCGTCAGCGCTGAATTTATCAATCATGACTTGCGGCTCTATTATGTTGCCCTTTGACTTTGACATTTTCTTTCCATGGGGGTCTTGCGCGTGGCCTGATATGATGACATCCTTCCAAGGATTATGGCCAGTGTGCAGGTTGCTCTTGACTGTCGTGTTGAAGAGCCAGAAAGTTATGATGTCGTGCGCCTGCGGCCTCAATGACATTGGGAAGAGCTTGCTGTAGATAGGTTTATTTTTGAAAAGCTCTGTGGATAATTGTGGTGTCAGTGAAGACGTGGCCCAAGTGTCCTGGACATCTTTTTCAGGCGTGAAATCATTTGAGCCGCACTTGCATGGATGTTTTGGCTTGTCCTGCAATGGGTCTATTGGCAAGTTTTTTTCTTCAGCTAAGATGACCTCACCGCATTTATTGCAATACCATACCGGGAATGGCACGCCATAGAAGCGCTGTCTGCTTATCAGCCAGTCCCACTGCAGGCCTTTGACCCAGTTGTCATAGCGGACTTTCATATGGGCCGGATACCAATTCAATTTTGCTCCCCAGTCGAGCATGTCTTCTCTTAAATCTAGATATTTTATGAACCACTGCTTTGTTTTTAGGATTTCTATCTCTGTCTCACATCTCTCATGCACGTTGACAGTGTGCTTTATCGGTCTTTTGTTGATGAGAAGGTTTGATTTTTCTAAGTCCTCTATAATGGCTTTTCTCGCTTCTTTAATTTTTAATCCAGCATATTTTCCCGCCATCTGGGTCATCTTACCGTCTTTTCCTAAAGCTTCCTTTATCGGCAGGTTGAAGGCTTTCTGCCATTCCATATCTGTCAAGTCGCCGAAAGTGCAGCACATCACGATGCCGGTGCCTTTTTCCATATCTACTCTTGAATCTTCGATTATTGAGACCTCAAAGCCAAACAAGGGTGCTTTAGCCTTTTTTCCTAGCAAGGCCTTGTATCTCTTGTCTTCCGGGTTGAAGACAATGGCGACACATGCCGGGATCAATTCTGGTCTTGTTGTCGCTATTATAAGATCCTTACCATCAACATTGAACTTTACATCATTGAAGAATGAGTCTAACTCTGCATCTTTCAATTCCACTTGGCTTATCGCAGTCTCACAAGCCGGACACCACATTGTCGGAGCATCTTTCCTGTATGCCCTACCAATCTTGTAGAGCTCTATGAAGCTTCTTTGGCTGATCCTCTGGCAATGCTCATTTATTGTTGAATAATTGATAGTGAAATCACAGCTCATGCCTATCCTTTTCCAGTCTGCGATGACTCTTGGCCTTATCTCCTGGAGCGTGTTCAATACTAAGGAGACATAATCTTTCCT
The DNA here is from genome assembly GCA_020052545.1 of archaeon. Lineage (GTDB taxonomy): Archaea > Nanobdellota > Nanobdellia > Woesearchaeales > JAGVOV01 > JAGVOV01. The sequence continues at coordinate 4,033 of JAGVOV010000183.1, forward strand.
GTCCATCCTGCTGCTCTTCACTCCTTTCAGTTTTTCTACTAATCTGTCTGTAGCAAGGCCGTTGTCATCAGTGCCGAAAGGATAGAAGACATTGAAGCCGCGCATCCTCTTGTAGCGGGCAATGAAATCCAGCTGAGCATAAGAGAAGGCATGGCCAAGGTGCATCTTGCCAGAGACTGTGGGAGGGGGGGTGTCTATGCTGTAGACTTCGGCCTTGCTGTCTTCATCAAAGCGGAAAATCCCATGTTCTGCCCAGTATCTCTGCCATCTCGGCTCGGCCTCTTTCGGGTCGTAGTTGTCCATATAGTAACGTTATTTTGGCTGTTTTATAAAGATTTCGAGGCAGAATGCCGAGAATGTCAGAAATGTAAAACATTTCTGAGCACCATCGGAAACGTTTATGTTTCCGAGGATCTACGAACGGCAGTGAGTATGGTTTCCTTACTTTTTTCCTCAATCCTTCTCAGTTCCAGCGTCATTTTTCCAGCAAACCTTATATCCTAAAGCTTCTTCTCACGCCTCATGAAAGAGCGCGTTTACAGGGTGCTGAAAAATTCAAGCTTGGTAGGCAGCAAGTCAGAAGCACAAGA
>JAGVOV010000114.1 GCA_020052545.1 archaeon
ACAAGGAATTTAAGATTGTTGACAAGGTTGTGGCGAAGAAGAAAGCTTTATTCCCTTACATCCCAGGATTCCTGGCTTACAGGGAAGGGCCTGCTATAGTAGAGGCTTTCTCAGAGCTCAAGCAAAGGCCTGACCTGATGCTTGTTGACGGCAACGGTATATTGCACCCTAGGAGATTTGGCCTGGCATGTTATGTTGGCCTTGCGCTCGATATTCCCACGATAGGCGTGGCAAAATCCCTGCTTTTAGGGGAGAGAAAGAATGGGGAAGTTATTGTTGACGGAAAAGCGCTGGCAAAGGAGATAGCTGCGAAGAAGCACGCAAACCCAATATATATAAGCCCTGGCCACAAAATAACATTGAAGAGCGCATTTGAGATAGCCCAGAAGGCCATACTGCAGCCGCATAAGCTGCCTGAGCCGTTGCATCTCGCCCATAAGTTCGCGAAGCAAGATGGAAGAAACAATAATAAGCCAGCCTGAAGAGAAGAAGACGCACTGGAAATTCTATGTTGGCGTGATACTGATAGTGTTAAACTTTGTCTTCGGCTTCATCGGGAAAGTGTCTATAGTGGAGCTTTTTGTCAACGGGAAGATAAATTGGTCGTTTACCATCATCTATCTCGTCAGCTGGTTCATGCTCTTTGTCGGCATTTTCCTGCTCGGTAAGGAGACTATGGAGATTGTCGATGCCTACATAAAAAGAAGGGTAAAGGAAGCTGTTGATAAAGCGAGCTCTGAGGGCAAGAGGCACATGATAAATGTCAGGAATGCCATGGGAAAGGCAGCAGTAGAAAGTAAGAGGCAGATGACGAATGTCAGGAATGCCGCTGACACCGCATATGGCAGAATAATCAAGAAGAAAAATCAGTGATCTATCTCTTTTATTGCGTCATGCACAAGGTCTCGAACTTCTTTATCTTCTAGATTGATTGATCTGACAAGCCTCTTGGCAGACGGGCTTATCCTCTTGTACATCCACTTCACCTTATCGGATGTTTTTTGCTTTCCGTTCTTCGCATAATATTTTTCCACGTGGCCATCAAAGTAGGCTATGCTGTCTGCATCCATGACAAGGTTCGTGTCAGCATCGCCGCCGACCTCATGGTTCCTCACGATGTTCTCGACTCTTGCGATGAACTCTTGGCTATATCCATGTTTTTTCATTATCTCCTTTATGAATCCTGCAGAGCGCTCTGCATGCTCCTTCTTGAACTTATCGAGGTTGGAAAGGTCCTTCAGCCCATAAGTCTCCGTTATGCCTGTCATTGCCCTGTCTATGTCATGGCCGAAAGCCGCTATCTGCAGGCCCTCATCGGCATCAGGCTTAAGCCTGAGCAGCCACTTGAGAGTCGACTGCGCATGATGGAGCTCAAAATCCAGCGGGCTGCGCGGCAATATGGCTTTTATCTCCTCCATCACGGCCTCAAAGTCTCCCATGCTGCCAATAAAGCCATTCTTGTATATAAAATTGACCAAAACACATTTAAACCCGTTTCAGAAACATAACCCTATGCAAGACATCAAGGAACTGAAGAAAGAATTCAGGAAAATAGCATCTGCTGATCCTGACAAGTATTACGCGACTTCAGTCCTGAAAAAAGAAGGCTTTCACAGGAACTGTTGCGAGAGATGCGGCAAGTTCTTCTGGGACCAGGACAAGGAAAGGAAAGTTTGCGGTGATCCTGCATGCTGTGGGGGATTTAAGTTTTTCAGCAATAATCCGGCAAAGCATAAGATGGACTATATTGGGGTATGGAAAAGGTTCTCTGAATTATTTACTGAGTGGGGCTACACCCCGATAAAGCGTTATCCAGTCACCGCTCGCTGGAGAGATGACACCGATTTTGTGCAGGCTTCAATCTATGACTTCCAGCCTTATGTAGTTTCTGGCGAAGTAGAGCCGCCAGCAAATCCGCTTGTCGTTCCCCAGTTCTGCCTGCGCTTCAATGATATCGACAATGTTGGCATCACAGGCGCGCATTGCACCGGCTTCGTGATGGTGGGCCAGCATGCCTTCCTGCCAAAGGACAAATGGGACCAGCCAAAGTTCTTCAAAGATATATTCAATTGGCTCGTCATAGGGATAGGCCTCCCGAAGGAAGAGATAACATTCCATGAGGATGTGTGGGCAGGCGGCGGCAATTTCGGCCCTTGTATGGAATTCTTCAGCCGCGGTCTTGAATTGGGAAATCAGGTTTACATGATGTACGAACAGACCAGTGAAGGGAATAAAGAGCTGAAGCTCAAAGTCCTTGATATGGGGATGGGTCTTGAGAGGAACGCTTGGTTCACCCAGGGCAAGGCGACAAGCTATGAGACCATCTTTCCGACAGTCTGTGAAAAGATGTATAAGATAACAGGCATAAAGCTTGATGCAGCAATAATACAGAAATTTCTGCCATATTCAAGCTACTTGAATGCAGATGAGGTTGATGACATCAATAAGGTCTGGAATGGGATCAGCGAAAAGATAGATGTTCCTGTTGAAGAGCTGAAGAACCAAGTGCTGCCTTTGGCGGCATTGTATAGCGTAGCGGAGCACACAAGAAGCCTGCTTTTCGCTCTTTCAGACGGCGCACTGCCAAGCAACGTCGGCGGCGGCTATAATCTTCGTGTCATACTGAGAAGGGCACTTGGCTTCATCGACCAGTACAATTGGAAAGTCACGCTGCAGGAGATTGCGACATGGCATGCTGAATATCTCAAGCCTATATTCCCCGAGCTCCATGAGAACCTGGAAGATGTCCATAGGATCCTGGATATTGAAGTGAAGAAGCATCATGAGAACAAGAAGAGGACTGCGCAGCTTGTTGAGAAACTGCTGCAGAAGGAGAAAAGCATCGGGACCGAAAAGCTCATTGAGCTTTATGACAGCAATGGAATCGCGCCAGAACTGATAAAAGAGGAAGCGAAGAAGCACGCTACGACAATAACGATCCCTGACAATTTTTATGCCTTGGTTGCGGAGAGACATGAAAAGAGAGAGCAGGTGACAGCCACGAAAAAGGAAGATAAGCTGCCCCTTGATGATGTCCCTGCCACAGAGGCGCTCTATTATTATGACTGGAAGCCTGCCGATTTTGAGGCGAAAGTCATCAAGGTCATCGGCCATAATGTCATCCTTGACAGGACATGGTTCTATCCGACATCAGGCGGCCAGGTGCATGATAAAGGGCATCTGTTAAAAGAGATTGATAAAAGCGAAGTAACTTTGCTTAAGAAAGAAGATGTTGTGGAAAAGGATGGGAAATATTATGTAAAATTTGAGGTTGCTAATGTTTTTAAACAAGGCAAAGTCATTATTCATACAATATTAAATTACATATTACCAATACGTGAAAGCGACATTCTTTTTGGCCTTGTTGAGATAGAAAGGAGAAAACAGCTGGCACAGCATCATACCGCAACCCATATCCTCAATGGCGCTGCAAAAAAGATACTGGGCAACCACATATTTCAGGCTGGCGCTGCAAAATATGTGGAGAAAGCAAGGCTTGATATAACCCATTTCGAGAATCTGAGCGAAGAAGAGATAAAGAAGATTGAGGATTATGCCAACGAGATCATCAAAAGGAACCTTAAAGTGAACAAATATTTCCTGCCGAGGACAGAGGCAGAGATTAAGTTCGGCTTCTCAATCTACCAGGGCGGCGCTGTCCCGGGAAAACAGCTGAGGATAGTGGGCATTGAGGATGAGCATGGGAAACTGCTTGATGTGGAAGCGTGCGGCGGAACTCATCTCAACAGCACTGGCGAGGCAGAATCAATAAAGATAGTCAAGACAAGCAAGATACAGGACGG